>JALONS010000333.1 GCA_025454855.1 Arcicella sp. | reverse complement strand
GCGTGGTCTCGTACGTATTGTACTGCTGCAAGTCCATCTGCCATTGCCAGCGGAACAATGGGAGCATTTTCTTCGTCCAACTTTTTGAAATCACCCATCTTGGACATCGTTTCTTTCACGGGGTCTTCGGTGAAAGAACGGGCTAATCGGTATTTCAAAACGAAAGCGGCAATACCTTTGCTATTGAGCCATTTAGCAACATCAGTACCTTCACTATTAATACTCAGGGTATGAAATGCCCCGCCAGGTGCTACGATAATTGCCGTACCAGTGGCTAAATCTTTGGGGGGTAAATAAGCGGTGATAGTAGGCTGAGAAACGTTGTAAACCACTTCGGTATTAAACATATTTTTAGTACTGGTGGCTTCGTTCCAAGTCCAATTTTCAGAACCTTTGGGTTTACCATCGTAAAGTTGAATGACCCTTTGAGCTAAAATAAGGTTACTCAACAAGGTAAAGAATAGCGTGATTGTTAGTTTCATCATTTTTAGCTTTAGATAATCTATACAAGTATTGGGAATTAATAGTTTGATACTGCGTAGTGGCGTACTGCCTACGCTCATGTTCCGAACATTTAGGTATATGCGATACGCCACTACACAAATATGAACCCAAATGCTAACTCCCGATTTATTTCTTTTTAAATTGCTCAACACGGTTATCTTTGATTACGCCCTTCCAATTCATCCCAAAACCAAAATCATACAAATTACCTTCGGTATCTTGATGACATTTCATATCGTAAGGTAGGTCTTCGGCTTGTTTTTCAACTACCGACATATCAACAGGCATTTGCATCGGTAAAAGAGCAGAAGGTTCAGACTTGCCTGACAATATTTCCATCAGGGCTTGGTCTTGCACACCAAATCCTACTAAAATGGCACTTGCCGAAGGTTCTATCTCAGAAAAAACCATTGGGTTTGTTAAATTCAAAGCTACCACTACTGGTTTATCTTTCATTTTAGCTTTAGTTTCCAATACCAATTTCATATCAGTAATATTAGCGGTTTTGGCAATTTTACCTTTGTAGGAGCGATTGGTAAAATTTTCCAAAATGTCCCCTCCCGCAATACTTACTTCACGGGCATCGTCTGCCTTGTAATCATTGTATTGAAGACTGATAGGGATGTAACCATTCCCCCCGTTTTTCACATCTTCTTTGTCGTACCCGATAGAAGATTTAGGTCCTTCGATATAGACCAATGCAAAATCTGCTTCATCGGCATTGTCAGTAACTTTGAAATACTTCTTCACAATTTCCATGTTGATAGGATATTCTTCGGAAGCGGGCGTTTCCATTCCCAAGAAATTTCTACTGGCGGGTACAAATCGTTTTGGAATGTAAACCGTTTTTTGAGCATTCAGGGGCAATGTTTTCGCTTGGTTTTTGAGCATAATGATTGATTGTAATTGTGCTTCATAACCTGCTTTCATGTATTCGGGTTTCCCAACGATACTTTTGGTGGTTTCTACGTTCAAATACGGATTTTCAAAAACGCCCACTCTAAAAATATTCTTCAATAACCTTACTGCTGATTGCTCCATTCTGGCTCTCATCTTGGGTTCACCGTGTTCTTTTATTCCCATTTGGTAGGCTTCAAGAACAGGCTTTACTGCATTATTACCACCGTATTGGTCGATACCAGCCATGAGTGCTTTGTAGTGTAGTTCGACCAATGAAAGATTTTCTACTCCCCAAGACTTTCCATCAAGAAATGAATCCATCACTTTGTGCGGAGCAACCACCGACCAGTCGGTACAAACTACGCCATCATAACCGTATTTGTTTCGTAACAAATCAGTAATAATGTACTGATTATAATTATTGGCTACATTTTCATGATTCTTTTTATCCTGATTCCAAGAGATGGTGTAGTAAGGCATAATTGCCGAAGCCATTTTGGTTTGCCCTTTTAGCTTGAACGCTCCCTGTAAAAATGGAATCATGTGAGCCTCAAAATTATTTCCAGGATAAACCGCAAATTTACCGTTGGCATAGTGGGCATCACGTCCTGCTTCGCCCGAACCTCCACCAGGCCAGTGTTTAACCATGGCATTTACGCTTTGCATTCCCCAATTAGTAGACTGAAAACCATCACAATAGGCTTGTCCCATGGCTGCCGATAGCCAAGGGCTTTCCCCAAATGTACCGTTGAATCTCGCCCAGCGGGGTTCGGTAGCTATATCTACTTGGGGTGATAAAGCCGTTGTAATGCCCAATGCACGGTATTCTGCGGCAGCAATTTTACCAAAATTTTCAACAAGGGCAGGATTAAAAGTGGCTGCCATACCCAACGAACTGGGCCACATAGAAATCTCTCCACCAGCAGCCGCATCGTATTCTGCTTTTGCTTTTGTTCCGTGTCGAGGGTCGGAGCTATTATTAGCAGGAATACCCAAACCTACGCCTTCACAGAAAGCCTGTAAACGGTTATTCCATTTGGCGGCAACTTCTGGACTTTGAACCGTTGTTAGCAATACGTGACGGAGATTATCTTCAGCTAAAAACTTCTTTTGTTGGTCGGTCAATTCGGTAGGGTCGGTTTCACCTGCTTTAAAGGGTTTACCATTGTACGTTCCCGCAAAATAACCTCCTGCACGAGCTGGAATCGACTGATGCGAAGAATACAACATCAAGCCTGCAATTTGTTCAATGCTCAATTTTGACGCTAAATCTTTCGCACGAATATCGTCTGCAAGTCGCCAATCTTCGTATTTATCTAATTTTCCATTTTTGTTCAAATCTTTGAAGGACATCCCATTGACTTTCAATATTTTAACGCCCGAAGATGAAGCGTAAGCAATGGTTTTTCCTCCTTTATTTTGGACAACTGTAAAATCTTGAGCTTGCCCAATGGAAGCTAAAAGACTAAAACCTAAAAGAAATGTATATTTCATGACTGTTTTTGTTTTTTTCTATTTATTTCAATTATTACTCACTTTAAACATTCTTCACGTGATTTAAGGATGTTTTTGATTTTCTTCTAATTTACTGACGAAAAATAAAGATAAAACTGCTAAAATTTCTTCGGGCTAAAGAAATCATGCTAAAGGGTATAAAAAAGGCTGTTATTACCAAAACTGTACTTGTTGCTCTGGCTTACTACCTTTTGGATTGAATTAAACAAACAAAAATAATAGTGACAAACCAAGAAAAATTAGCATAAAACGGCAATAAATATGCAATATCCGAGAATACTTTTATCCACCCAGTGGACGAGCTAAACCCAATATTCACGCATGAAAAAAGGGCAGTATGAATGCCCTTTCAATAAATCACTTGATGAAGAAAATCTTTTATTTAAAATCGGAGAGTTGTCTGAATTGCTTTGGGGTTGTGTTAGTTCTATTTTTAAAAAATCTACTAAAATCACTCGGATTGGTTTCTGAAAACTTGAAGGCTATTTCACTGATAGCCAAATTAGTTTGTTTCAGTAAAACCTTGGCTTCCAGAATAATCATATCGGCTAAAAGCTCTTGAGCCGTTTTACCAATGGTCATTTTAACGCATTTATTGAGGTGGTCGGGTGAGATAGACAACATTGAAGCATATTCTACTACTTTGTTGGTTTGATATATGTGCTGTGAAAGCAAGTTCTTAAATTTTTCAGTTACTCTCAACGCCGCATTTTTCGGAATATTTGCCGTAGTTTTCTGAACCAATTTCAATTCAGTAAACAAAACCAGTAGATAACTCACTATCAAGTTGATATTGAACGTTTCGTTATTGGTTTTGTAGGCTTGCTCCAAACGAATGAGAATATTCATGATGGCTGGTAGCATATCATCATTGATTTCCACGAGAGGTTCACCCGAAAAATGCAAAAAAGAAAAGTCTTCAAAAAAAGAGTTGTGCGGGAATAATTTATTAAAAATTTCCGCATCAAAATGACAATAAAACCCTTTTGCTCCTTTACTAATGTATTGATGCGTAGAGATTTGATAGGCGGGCAAAAAGAAAAACGTATTTCTTGAAAATTGATACTCGTGCAAGCCTTTACTTCTAATGCTGTCGCCTTCGAGTAAAAAAACAAAATCATAAACTGTTTTACGATGGGGCAACAAAGGGAATTTAATCTTGGAGAGTACCTCTTCTACCCGATTGATGTGAAACAGATGATGTACGTTTACTTCCCATTCGTAGTCATCGAAATGATGTTTGTCCAACTCTCGGGGAGTTAATGGAGCAATGACTATTTTTTTACTTTCCATACAAACTCAACATTTTATGACTTGATAAATTATTGCCAGTAAATCAAAATAACAACTTCTCTAAATGATGATAATCTATGCCGAAATAAGTTTTGGTAGCCTTTAATTTCTCTATTATTTCAGTTTGCTTTTTAGGATTTATTTTATTTTTCACCCCTACTACCAATACATTTTTGGGTGTATGAGCATCAGAAATGAATTGAAAAACCTTGGTTTTATAACCGAAATATTCTAAAATTAACGCTCTAATTCCATCCGTCACCATCTCGGCTTGGCGTTCTAAAAAAATACCGTATTTAAGCAGGAAGTTCAGTTCATTATCAACCTTGTTTTTCTCCATTTCCCTCCTAATTTGTTTGTGACAACAAGGTGCTACCACAATTAAATCTGCTTGGGCGGTGATACCTTTATAAATAGCGTCGTCGGTAGCGGTATCGCAAGCGTGTAAGGCAATCAAAATATTAGTATCCATACTATCATAGTCTTCAATCGTTCCTTGCAAGAATTTTAACCCATCAAAATCCGTTTTTTGGGCAATCTGATTGCACAGATTCACCATATCCTCCCGAAACTCAACACCAATTACCGAAGTTTCCAAGTGCAACACATTCTTGAGATAATCGTACAATGCAAAAGTAAGATACCCCTTCCCCGACCCCATATCTACTACTTTTTTGAGATTCTGAGGAGGAATTTCTTTCATTAATGAACTCAGAATATCAACGTAATGATTGATTTGGCGGTATTTATCCTGAGCGTTTTTATAAACGTTTCCCTCGGCATCGGTAATTTTCAGCTCGTACAAGTAGGCTTTCTCTTGGGTGTTAATCAATCTTTTCTTGGGTCGGTCGTGGTCTAAAGAAACTTGTATTTTTGTGGTAGGTTCATTTTTACGAAGTGTAACTTTCTGGTTATTAAGCTCTTCTAATACTAAATCAAAATCATTGGTAAAAAGGGTTGCTACTTTAAAACCGTTTTCAAGAAAAGTTGCCACAAGATTTACCCCATCTTGTATACCAAAATTCTTGACAATATCTTTTGTTTTGTACCGATACGTAAAACTCAATTTCTCTTCATGCTTGATAAGTACCCGCTTGACGTAAATATTTTTTAAGTCATTTTCTATTCCTTTGTAATTACCCATTGAAAGTTTACAGAAAGTCTGGTTATCTAAACTTTCAGAGAATAATTGCAAGAATTGACTTTTTTGATTAACCATATTTGACCCTAAATTTTACTCTGCTGCTGTTATTTCAAAGACTTTTGGTAATGCCATTTGCTTGGCATAATAAGAAGTGGCGTATTGATGCAAATAATCTAACAATGTGTTGAGGTCATTGTAAAAATCGAACTGAATGTCAGGGTGGAGTTTTATGACCTTTTTCAACAGAAAATCAGTGCGTTTAACTACGTAATTAGCTAAAGTGTCGGTTTTGGCATTGTATTTTGTTATCCATTTCAACTGTTTCTCAAAACAATCTTTCAGTAATTTCAGAGTAAGTTCAACCTCACCATATTTGTCTTTTGTCACTTTTACATGACGGGTAATATCGCCGTTCAGATACCTCATATCCATCATTAAATAGCCCGACGAATAGGCATCTAAACGGTAAAGTTTGTCGATTGAGTTTTTGATTTCATCACGACGAAATTCGATACTTGTGCCTTCTTCAACCAAAGAAAATTGTAGTTGCTGAATCAAAATATCGTCTTTGGCAATGAGTTTTAATAACAACTTATCTCTTTCTTTGGTGGGCATTGCCAAAATTGCAGCCTGTAAATCTTTTTCTAATTTCGCCATGAATTAATGATAACTTTAAACTCTCAGAATGTTTTGAAAAATGGAAAGACAATCATCGTTAACCGATTAGGATTTTCAAATGGAAATCATGCAGGTCAATGACTTTTAGCAATTTACATATTCTCTTTGCTGCAAACTATCTTTTACTTATTATATTCCGAGAACAAAGTTAATCAATAAAGGGTTTTACCAGTATAATTATCATAGACAGCTTTTCATGAAGTACACAGGAATATATTTTGCTACGCTCATTATTACCTTATGGTTTATTTCGCTGGTTTACCTTTTACACTACTCGATTGATTGGTATAATCCGCTTGTATATGTATTTGTATTGTTACAAACACACTTGTACACGGGTATTTTTATTACTGCTCACGATGCGATTCACGGAGTAGTAGCTCCACACGATAAGAAATTGAATTATTGGATAGGCTTTGTCTGTGCCACTATTTTTGCTTATAATAATTACGAAAAACTCTCGAGGAAGCACCATTTACACCATGCTCACGTTGTAACAGAACAAGACCCTGATTATTACGATGGTAATTTTTTTAGATGGTACCTGAAATTTGCTTTAGAATACGTCACTTTCGGGCAAATACTGCTGATGGCAATTACCTATAACATCTTAAAGCTATTTTTCCCAATGGAGAACTTGATTGTATTTTGGGAAGTGCCTGCTATCCTGAGTACACTACAATTATTCTATTTTGGCACTTATTTACCCCATCGTGGCGAACATAGTGAATCAGATACATTCAAAGCTCGTAGCCAAAACCTCAACCATTTCAAAGCCTTCATTACTTGCTATTTTTTCGGTTATCATCACGAACACCATGCTTTCCCGTACCTGCCTTGGTGGAAGCTGGCAGTAGCCAAAGAGCAATCCGAAACCCTAAAAAATGGAGTTTAATTATTTTTATTTTTAGCAAAATATCAAAAAAACAGCACTCAGTTATTGTTTTATAGTCCTGATATAAATCATTCAATGCCCTAAACGTATTCTTCGGCACCATTTTTGCTCGGTCTTCACCGTCAGTTTTCAACCATTAAACCGCCATTAATTGGTCAAAACAAATGAATGATTTTATACCCGTTTTCGGAAGACGGGCAAGGTTTCGTCTATCTAAACACATCAAAAACCTATTTGTCTTCATCGTTATTTTGCTGTTCATTGCTACTTCTGTAGAAGCCCAAATTTCAGGAAGAGTTTATAAAGATTTTAATGTAAATGGTATCTGGGACAGTACTGCTACGCACCTCGACCAAGGTACGGCGGGTATTAGAGTGGAAGTATTTGACCGCAATGGTATCTCCAAAGGCTTTGCCATCACCAATAATTCAGGGAAATATCTTATTCCAGGCGTATCAGGAGACCTCCGTGTACATTTTACACTGCCCAAGTTTTATACGGATGGTTTCATCACGGGTGTCAATAAAAATAGCCAATCCAGTATTCAAATGGTGAAAGCTCCTACCACTGGTGTTGATTTAGGTAT
>JALONS010000332.1 GCA_025454855.1 Arcicella sp. | reverse complement strand
GGCACAAGCGGCTGGGCTTTTCAAAGATGAAATCGTTCCTATTACCGTTAAAGAAACATTCTTTGATGAAAAATCTGGAAAGAAAAAAACTCGTGAATATGTAGTAGATACCGATGAAGGTCCACGTGCGGGAACAAATATGCAAGGTTTAGGTAACTTGAAGCCAGTTTTTGCAGCGGGAGGAACCGTTACAGCGGGGAATTCATCTCAAACTTCAGACGGTGCATCTTTCGTGATGGTAATGTCAGAAGCGATGGTAAAAGAATTAAATCTTGAGCCAATTGCCCGTATGGTAACGTACACAACAGCGGGCGTTGAGCCACGCATCATGGGTATTGGACCTGTCGCTGCGATTCCGTTGGCTTTGAAAAAAGCGGGATTAAATATCAATGACATCGACCAAATAGAACTTAACGAAGCCTTTGCGGCACAGTCATTAGCAGTTATTAAAGAATTGGATTTAGACCGTTCCAAAATCAACGTAAATGGTGGAGCAATTGCCCTTGGACACCCACTGGGTTGTTCGGGTGCGAAGTTATCCGTTCAATTATTCAACGAAATGCGAAGAAGAAATCAGAAATACGGTATGGTTTCTGCCTGCGTAGGTGGCGGGCAAGGCGTAGCTGGGATTTATGAGTTTTTGAAGTAGAGAATATGAGAATATGAGAATCGCCAACTTTTAAAAAGTCGGCGATTCTGTTTTATTAGGAAAAGCATTATTATTATTTCTATATTTCATTGTCCATTTATAATCCTCTTTTTGATAAAATTTGTGATTCAGTTTTGCATCAAGAACATTTCGTTCTTCTTCGGTAGCCCTTCTAACAAAGTATCTCTTTAATTGGTTTCTATTTAAAGAGTCAATTAATATCTCAAAAAATGGGTTTTGAATAGTATCAGAGAAAGATGCTATGGAGATAATATCGTTGCTAAATTTTTTATTCTTTTTGATTATATCAAATACAGAATTACTTGAAATTTCAATTATATCATCTGGTTGAATATCTAAAAAATCAATTTCATTATCATAAATTCCTGTACCACAGGCATGAAAGAGGTTATCTTTATTATGAAAGAAAATTCGATTACTTGTGTGAAAAATGATATTAAAATTACCACAATACATTCCAAATTTTCCAATGTTTTTTGGAATGGGTGGTGGCGGTACTGGAAATTTAGTTAAGTGAGATAGGCTATCATTGCGATGCTCAATTATAGAATCTTTAACAGATATGATATATGGTGTTTTGAAAAAGTCTGAATACAATGATTTCTTCTCTGTGTCTTTTGATACACAAGAATTAAGTAATAAAAGGAATATTGCAGAATTTTGTAGAATGATATTTTTCTGATTCATGATGTAAAAATACAGGGAAAACTCAGACTCCTATATCGAGGAGCAAATCAAATCCTTTGTTTTGAAAACCCATAAGGACAATGCCTGCACCCATTCTTACAACAATATCCACGTTTTAAATGATACGCTTCTGTAAATACCATAAAGCCTTGTTCATTTAGATAAAAATCTTCTGGTTTTAGCCCTCGGCTCGATTCTTCTTTATTTTGAATTGTTTTGTTCATTATAGATTCAACCTTCATTTTTGAAAAAAGTTTATTCTTTCGTATTTTTGAAGTCATGAACGAACTTCAAGGTAAATATCATCTATCCCTCCAATTTTTTGGCAAAAACCAAAAGAGTCGGGTATTTACTACGGGGTCACTCTATGGTCATTTCTGCAAAATTCATCGCATCCTTTCTGTATTTGTACAAATTCTGTACGTTATAAGTCTATTTGGTTATAATCTGTAATTTTTTGTTTTAACGTTTTGTTGATTTTGTCGATTCGTAGAGACAAGATACTGTCTTGTCTAAATCCCGAATAATCAAACATAAATCATTTTTAGATAAATCAATACAGATAAGGCATTACCTTGTCTTTACAAATACCAATTTCTAATGCAGATAAGGTATTACCTTGTCTCCACAAATATCAATTTCCATGACTTTCACAACGCAACATATTAACATACAATCCGCAACAGATAAAGCCATTCAACTCGAAGACCGTTTTGGAGCTCATAACTATCACCCCATGCCAGTAGTTCTCCAACGTGGTGATGGTGTGTTCGTTTGGGATGTTGAAGGCGATAAATATTTTGATTTTCTTTCGGCTTATAGTGCTGTAAATCAAGGGCATTGCCACCCCAAAATTGTTGAAGCATTGGTTGCCCAAGCTCAAAATTTGACCTTGACATCTCGTGCATTTTATAATGACCAATTAGGTATTTGCGAAAAGTTTCTTTGTGAATATTTTGGTTATGACAAAGTACTAATGATGAACTCTGGAGCAGAAGGAGGGGAGACTGCCTTGAAATTGACTCGTAAATGGGCGTATAAAGTAAAAGGCATTCCACAAGACCAAGCTAAAACGGTTTATGCAGCGGGTAATTTTTGGGGACGTACCATTGCCGCTATTTCATCATCAACCGACCCATCAAGTTATTCTGATTATGGACCTCTTTTGCAGGGTTATGAAATTATTCCCTATAATGATTTAGACGCTTTGGCGGAGGTTTTAAAAGACCCCAACGTGGCAGGTTTTATGGTTGAACCCATTCAGGGAGAAGCGGGTGTTGTAGTACCAGACGAAGGTTATTTGAAAAAGGCTTACGAGATGTGTCGTGAAAAAAATGTACTTTTCATTGCTGATGAAGTACAAACAGGCATCGCACGTACAGGAAAGCGTCTGGCTTGCGACCACGAAGATTTCCAACCAGATATTTTGATTCTCGGAAAAGCACTTTCGGGCGGAACGTATCCTGTTTCAGCCGTGCTTTGCCGTGATGAAATTATGCTAACCATTAAACCTGGCGAACACGGTTCTACTTACGGTGGAAATCCTTTAGCTTGTGCCGTAACGATGGCGGCTTTACAAGTAGTTAAAGATGAAAACTTAGCTGAAAATGCAGAAGCGATGGGGCAAGTTTTCAGAAAAAGAATGAGTGATTTAATGGCAAAACGCTCCGACTTACTAACCGTAGTACGTGGCAAAGGACTTTTAAATGCTATTGAAATCAATGATTCGGAAGACGGAGAAACCGCTTGGAATATGTGTATGGCTTTTAAAGAAAATGGTTTATTGGCTAAACCAACGCACGGGAATAAAATACGTTTTGCTCCGCCTTTGGTCATTACTGAGGCTCAAATGAATGCTGCCTGTGATATTATTGAGAAAGTAATTTTGAACTGTTAATACCTAAAAAGAACAAAGAGAGACGATAAACTGAACATGAGATTTTTCTATGTTCAGTTTATCGTCTCTCTTTGTTTCTAAGCTATTTTACTTGTTTACAATTTTTCTGCGTAAACGGCTGAGTGACTGTGGTGTTATCCCTAAAAAGTTCGCTAAATATATTTGTGGAGTTCTTCTAATTAATTCGGGTTGGGTATCAGCTAAACGTTCGTAGCGTTCTTGGGCAGTTTCGGCAATGAAAGAACGTAGTCGAATTTCTTGTTCATTGGCATAGCTTTCAAAAAGAAGTCTGCCTAATCTTTCCCATTTGCCCGATAATTCATACAAACGCTCTAAATTTTCTTTTTGTACAATAATAATATGGGTATCTTCAACCGCTTGAATAAAATCCTTACTTGGAAGTCCAAATGAATAGGAGTACGTTGAAGTAACTAATTGATTCTCAATTGTTAAATCAAATGTTTTTTCGATTTCATCCTTCAAAAAATACGAACGCAACATTCCTTTATTTACAAAAAGCATATCGGCCTTGTATTCTCCTTCTTTTACCCAAAATTCTCCTTTCTTCAAGGATTTTTCTGAAAATAGATGTGCTGCCTGTTGCAATTCTTCTTCTGTAAATACTACAATCTGCGAAATAAACTGTATAAAATTCTCGGTCATGGTAATAGTGAAAACGGCGGATTGTAACTCTTGAAAATAATAGCAAAGCCAAAAAAACAATTTTTTCTGCATACAGACTCTTAACAAATGGTAATTAAAGAGCCTAAAAGCAGAAAATATACATTTTTTAATAAAAAAGTAGAGAAAATATATTCTTAAGTGATAGATATATTTAGAAATTAATCTATTGTTTGAGACAATTTTTTTTCATTAAGTCACAAGTATTATTGTTAATTTGTGATTGAATACAAATTTTTTGAACAAAATGAATCAATATCTAATCACCGCCTACGATGGTACGGACGAAAATGCCTTAGAAAGAAGAATGTCGGTAAGACCTTTTCATTTGGAGGGAGTAAAAAAGCTAAAAGAAAACGGAAATTTTATCATTGGCGGGGCGATGCTCAATGACGAAGGAAAAATGATAGGCTCAACCATGATACTACAGTTTGAAGAACCTACTCAACTTCAGGCATGGATAGATAACGAACCTTACATTCAGCAAGGTGTATGGGATAAGTTTGAAGTAAAACCTTTTAGGGTAGCATCAATTTAAGTTATTTTTTAGAAAACAGTTGTACTACTTTTGATAATGGTTTCCACCAAAGCGTGTACCAGCGGGGTTTTAGTTGGTTAATTCGCCAAGCTCGGCGGTCTTCCATGTTTGCTACGTAACGGTGCTTCAA
>JALONS010000331.1 GCA_025454855.1 Arcicella sp. | reverse complement strand
TGATTCACACGGAACGGCTCGTTTGAGTGGATATATTCGACTTTTTGACAATGGTAGGCTCAATCCCACGCCCAATATCAAAGTAATTCACGAAACTCCGTCCACTGCTGTCATTGACGGAGACAAAGGTTTGGGCTTAGTAGTAGCACCTTATGCCATGGAAATTGCGATGCAAAAAGCCAATCAAGTTGGGTCTGGGTGGATTTCGGTTCAGAATTCCAATCACTTTGGCATTGCGGGTTTTCACGCTATGATGGCATTAGAAAATGATATGATTGGCTGGGCAATGACTAATGCCGCTCCATTGGTTACTCCAACTTTCTCGAAAGAAAAACTATTAGGGACTAATCCTATTGCGGTGGCTGTACCCGCCGAAAAAAATCCTGCTTTTGTGGCGGACTTTGCCAGTACGGCAGTAGCTTATGGCAAAATGGAAATTCTGCAACGGAAGGGTTCTCCCGCTCCGCTGGGGTGGGTGCAAGATAAAGATGGAAATCCTACCGATGATTCAAATGCAGTGAAAAATGGCGGGGCTTTGCTACCACTCGGTGGCGACCGTGAACATGGTTCGCATAAAGGCTACGGACTCGGTGCTATCGTTGATATTTTCTCTAGGGACGGGGCATTTTTTGGGAGCGATGCGAATTGACGGTTTCCGCCCAGCAGCAGATTTTAAGGCAGATATGGATAAATGGATTGACCGCTTCCATGCCGCTCCAGCCATCGACGGTCAAAAAGTATTAGTACCTGGCGACCCCGAGAGAGAAATCGAAGCCGAACGCAAAGCCAATGGAATCAATCTTTTAGAACCTGTTGTGAACGATTTGAAAGGATTAGCAGAAAGATTTGATATTGAGTTTTAGAGAAATTTATGAAAATTTCAAACGGAAAATGAGGTTAAACCAAGTCTTTTTATCATAGAAATATAGAATATTTTCAGGGTAAAAATTTTAACTCAAATCTAAAACTTGCTTAAAGTTTTATTTTCTGTTATCAATAAAAGACAATTTTTAGTTTCTGAGTATAAATCGTCAAAATCTTTTTATTTACGCATAATCAGAAATTAATATTGGTTATATACAATTTTTCATACAAATTGTTAAGTTTGTGAGCTGTAAAAACAAATTTTATTTTTCTATTTTTTTTGTAGTAACTAATAAAATTCATATTTTTACCAAATCATAAACCCTAAATTGTAATTACACAGTGGAAGAAAGAGACAGAGAAGAATTGTTTTCAAAACGAATCAGAGCTGGAAAACGAACGTATTTTTTTGATGTAAAATCAACACGCTCGAATGATTATTACATCACCATTACTGAAAGTCGCCGTTATCAAAAAGATGATGGATTTGGCTACGAAAAACACAAGATGTTTTTGTACAAAGAAGACTTCGGTAAATTTATGGAAGGCTTACAAGAAGCCGTTGATCATGTAAAAAATGAACTTCTACCCGACGTAGATTTTACCCAATTCGACCGTGAAGAAGAAGAAGGTGGAAACAGCGGATTTGGAAGTGAATTGAAGTGGGAATAATCCATAAACACCATGATTTTATAAGCCTCTAAATTTTTAGAGGCTTTTTTAGTGTATTTTCATTAATTTTGCATTCTTTTTAATTTTAAGATTTAATAAAACAACTATAAATGGGCTTGCAAGTCGGAATTGTCGGATTACCAAACGTTGGGAAATCGACCTTATTTAGTGCCATATCTTCAAACAAGGCAGAAGCTGCCAATTATCCTTTTTGTACCATAGAACCTAACGTGGGCGTAGTAACTGTACCCGACGAACGGCTGAATACCTTAGAGCAATTGGTTAATCCTCAGAAAGTTATTCCTACGGTAATTGAATTTGTGGATATTGCAGGTTTAGTGAAAGGGGCTTCGCAAGGTGCTGGTTTGGGAAATAAATTTTTAGCGAATATCCGTGAAGTAGATGCCATCCTCCACGTAGTTCGTTGTTTTGCAGACGATAATATTGTTCACGTAGAAGGTCGAGTAAATCCCGTTTCGGATAAAGAAATCATTGATTTTGAATTACAATTAAAAGATTTAGAATCGGTTGATAAAAAAATCCAAAAAGTAGAACGGGCTGCCAAAGCAGGAGATGCTAAAGCAAAAGCTCAATTCTCAGTATTACAACAATACAAAACGGTTTTAGAATCTGGGAAATCAGCCAGAACGCTACAAGGAATCGACCCTGACGCTAAATTTGAAGCCATCGGTGATATTATGTTATTGACGGATAAGCCAGTTATTTACGTAGCCAATGTTGATGAGGCTTCCATTGCAGCGGGAACAAATCAATACGTGGAAGAATTGAAAAAAGCAGTAGCCGACGAAGGAGCTGAGGTAATTGTGATTTGTGCAGCATTGGAGGCTCAAATTGCGGAAATGGAAGACCCAGACGACCGACAGATGTTCTTAGAAGAATATAATCTAACCGAATCTGGTTTAGATAAGTTGATTCGTGGTTCTTATGCTCTTCTAAATTTAATTACTTATTTCACAGCAGGAGTAAAAGAAGTACGTGCTTGGACAATCCAAAAAGGATGGAAAGCACCAGCAGCAGCGGGGGTAATTCACTCAGATTTTGAACGTGGTTTTATCAGAGCGGAGGTGATTAAATTTGCTGATTATCAGCAATATAAATCTGAAAATGCGTGTAAAGAAGCTGGGAAACTTTCGGTAGAAGGGAAAGATTATACCGTAGTTGATGGAGATATTATGCACTTCAGATTCAACGTTTAGACATAGTGAATCTCAAATTTCAAAATCATAAAAAAGCGGTCAAAATAATTAATTTGACCGCTTTTTTCGTGTTTTGCATTACAATTTCAAGACTACAAACTCTACTCGTCTGTTTACTTTACGTTCTTCATCCGTTCCTTTTTTCACAATCGGACGAGTATCACCATAACCGACGGCTTTTATTCGAGCAGAGGCAATACCTTGCTTGGCTAAATAAGTCTGACAAGCATCCACACGGTCTTGTGAAAGTTCGAGATTAGCTTCGGGGTCTCCTACTACGTCAGTATGTCCTTCCAAACGAATTTCCATCAGCGGGTTATCTTGCATCATTGTTACCAATTTATTTAACTCGGCGTAAGATGCGGGTAGTAAATCTGATTTTGACACCTCAAAATAAATATTTTTCAAAGTGATTTTATCCCCAACCGCAATCGGAGTTAGGTAAATATCTTTCGTAACTTTTTGTCCACCCGAAGTTTTACTTAAATCTACAACATCATTCGCAGCTAAATAACCTTTCGCCGATGCAGTATAGGTATAAACTTGCCCTTTTTGTAGCGTCATCCGATAAATACCCGTGCTGGCAAAACTCTGTACCGAATCAATGATTTCTTTTGAACTGGACAATTTATAATCAATCGTGGCAGTAATCGGGCGATTGGTTTTTACATCTCTCACAATTCCCGAAACCATCACATTGGTAACTACTGGTGCAGGTGGAGGCGTATTATCTACTTCGCCAACTTTCCCAGATTTTGTTCTTCCCTTTTGTGGAGTATTATCGGTATTTGTGGGTGGATTAGGATTTGTTGGAGGATTAGGAACAGGCTGATTCACTACGTCAGCGGGATTTCTAACGTATAAATCATAAATATTCCAGCAAATGAGATGGTCATAGTCATTACATTCAAAAAGGTCAAAATTTTCTAATCCTTTGTCTAATCTTTCAAAATACACAACAAAATTCACCGTTTGCCCAGACTCCACACGCATACCGTATTGGTCTAAGTTTTGATTACCCCTAATTTTGGGAATGCCCTCGGTACGAATAATTCTGAAATTTCTGGCACCGTTTGCTGCAATTAACTGAGCATTATCGTGGAAAGCGATGTTTTGATGACCATCGTCATCAATGGGTCTTCCTGTATTTCTATCTGTACCCACGTTTCTTCTGGGTCGTCTGTCATTTCTAAAACTGAGGTACAAAATAGTATATTGGTCTGTGAGACGGATATTACCAACGGTTAAACCTCTATCCGCTGAACGGCTTCTTGATTGGGGATTCGTAGGATAATTATTAGGTTCTGCGGGGGGGATGGGAGTGTCGTTTCGTGGATACTGAGTTCCACCCGTATTGGGGTAATTACTATCATCATAACCACCCGAACCCTGTGGATAACGTCCTAAACGACAACTTTGGATGGTAATAGCGAACAGCAAAAACAAAAATAGTTTGTTCATCTTCTAAGTAATTTGTGAATGGTTAATGAACGAAATTTACAAAAAGTTCTTGTTTAATCACTAATACTTTAACGAAACATTAACAAATGGCTGTCGGCAATCGGCGGTTGGTAGCCAACTAACGCATCCGCTCTTGCACCAATCGGGCGGTGGTACACTAATACTTCATAGATATTTTCAGTTTGCGAATGTGAACCTTCAAAATCAACTTCGCTCCTATTTCCCTTTTCATCAACTGTTACGTAATTATAATTATAAATTCCTTGTTTCAGTTGAACAAAAACTTCATACGCTTGATTTTCAGATACATAATGCATCAAATTCCTTTCGTTTAACTTCCAATCATTGAATGCCCCATTGACATACACTTTTTTATTTTCTAATGAATCAGACCTCAAAAAGAAACTTACTCGCACGTAATCTGACTCAATATCACCCCGATGCGTTTCATAATTATCAATCACGTACTGTCCGTTCATATCATTGATGGCTACGTAAGCTAAGTGATTCTGTGATTTTTCGGGATAAATTTCAATGACGCTTTCACGTTCACCTTGAAAAATCTTAGAGATATTCACTAATTTTTGTTGTGTACTTCTACCATCAAACATCCTAAATTCATTGCCTCCTTCAAACTGATTTTCATTATCATAAAACTGAAAGTCCAATTTCCTATTGTAGGTATCCACCATAAATGGTTTCAAAGGCTTTGTTAATTTATCATCTCTAAAGTTTTGTCGGATTAATATTTTTAAATCTTGCTTAGGGTCAATTACTTCATAATTACCGTAATTGATGCCAAAATTAACTTGTTGGTGCGTGAGTCTCCTTTGGGCATTATTCGGGAAGCTAACTCTTCCCCCCACATTGACACGATTTTGAAACACCATAAACTTACGGGTGAGCATGATGTCATCTTCATTCCGATTTTTATACACCATCACAATATAATTTCCAGAAATTTTAACTGGGGGGAGTTCAAAAGCAAAATGATTATATGAAATTTTAGTAGCAAAAGAATTTCTATAATCATTAATCGGGAAATCATTATATTCAGGGAGGTATTCTATTTCATTCAAAACGGAAGGTGTCCATTCAGCATCGCAATGAAATATTTTAACTCTAAAATTCTGATATTCAGGATTTAAACAATCAAATTCTAACAGCAAGGGTTGATTGTCCTGAAGATTGACAATGGGTGGAAACGTACTGGCTTGGATAGATTTATTCATCAACGAAGACGGGTATAACTGCACCGACCGAATGTAAGGTTCGTAAATGTGGTTATCGTAGATAATTTTCTTCGGCTCGTATGTTTCTTTGTTTTTTTTCCTTTGGGCATTTACCGAAAACAAAAATAGGAACATACAGAAGCACGTTCCCACAAAAAAATCTTTTTTTAAATTCATGTGTTTAATATTCGGGTAAATTTTCTAAATCTCCTAAATCTTTCCCTCTTCCGCTCGCAGCTTTATTTTTTCGTAAATTTCTAATATCTATAAAATCAACAATTATTTCATCAAATTCAGCACGTATCTTCTGAGCATAGCAGTCTTCAAAGGAAACTCCTGTGACAGAGGTTAGAATATCTATTCTGTTGGGTTCATAACCAATTTGAATAATCATGTCCTCTTTCATAAAATCCTCAGCTTGCAAAGCTAAAGCTCGCATTCCAAATTCATTCAACACAGTAATTATTTTTTCAGCATTTTCTCTTGAAATAGCTACCCAAAAATCAATGTCTCCTGTGTAGCGTGGATGCCCATGAAATCCAACAGCATATCCGCCAACTACCAAATACTCAACTTGTTTTTCGTTGAGTAATTCTATAAACTCTTTGAAGTCTTGATTGAGTTCCATTATACTGTTTTCGTAAAAATTCGATAGCTGAAATCCTTTTTTCGTGAGATTGAGTAAGCCAGTATTCATAATTAGGTGCTTCTTCACCCAATTTAGTAATTTTTACGGCTTGTCTATTCATTCTGAATGCTTCCATTTTGTACTATTTAAACCAAACTTCCTTCTAATTCCTCTATTTCCATCATTACTTCTTCCCAAATATCGTTAGCTTGTTTCAATTTTCCTTGAATTTGTTGATAATCTTCGTTTTCTCGTTTCAACGCTACGGGGTCATTATAAATTGTGGGGTCTGCCAATTGATTCTCTTTTTCGGTTTTAGCAGTCTCTAATTGAGCAATCTGATTTTCAATTTCTGAAAGTGATTGATTCAGTTTTTTGAGTTTTTTCTGTATCTCTTTCTTCTCAAAATCATTCACTACTACTTTTTTCTCAGGTATTTTCACCTCTGCTTTCTTAGAGGTTTCTTCTACCACTGCATTGGTTTTCCGTTGTTCCTGCCAAATTTCATATTCTTCATACGTTCCAGGATACACTTTTATTTCCTCATTTTCGATGTACCAGATTTTATTAGCAATCTCAGAAACAAAAAAACGGTCGTGAGATACCACCACAAAAGTGCCTTCGTATTGTTGTAAAGCCTGAATCAGGATATTCACTGACATCATATCCAAGTGGTTGGTTGGCTCATCTAATAATAAAAAATTAGCTTCCGAAATCAACACTTTTGCCAGTGCAACCCTTGATTTTTCTCCTCCCGACAATACCTTAATCTTCTTGAATACATCATCACCCGAAAATAAAAAACATCCCAAGACACCCCGTAATTCGGTTTCGAGTTTGCCCGTTCCTGTCAATTTTAATTCATCGAGCAACGTATTATTAACATCTAAACTTTCTAATTGATGCTGGGCGTAGAATGAATCAATCACATTATGTCCAATGGTACGCTCGCCCGTGATGGGTTCTGAACCATCAATGATTCTCAAAAGTGTCGATTTTCCCTTTCCGTTTGCTCCAATCAAAGCGATTTTATCACCTCTTTCAATCGTTCCAGAGGTATCAGTCAAAATTTTCTTCGCTCCGTAAGCCTTCGTTACTTTATCCAAAGTCATGATGAAACGCCCTGGTTGAGTACCAAAATTAAATTTAAAATTCACTTTGGCGTTTTCATCAATCACATCATCAATAATTTCCATGCGTTCCAAAGCCTTTACTCTCGACTGTACCTGACGGGCTTTGGTAGCCTTAGCTTTAAAGCGAGTGATAAATCTTTCTGTCTGACGAATTGCCTGTTGTTGATTTTCGTAAGCACCTTTCTGAATCTCATTTCTCAGGGCTTTCTCTTCAATGTAAAATTCATAATTACCCGAATACGAGACTAACTTAGCACCCGTAACCTCCACAATAGTCGTTACGGTATTATCCAAGAAAAATCTATCGTGCGAAACCACAATAATTGCCCCTTCGTAGGTATTGATGTAGTTTTCAACCCATTCAATAGAGGGTAAATCTAAGTGGTTGGTAGGTTCATCCAGCATCAAAAGTGATGGTTTTTGAAGCAACAATTTTGCTAACATCACTCGCATACGCCAACCACCCGAAAAAGTATGCAGGGGCTGTTGTAAATCATCAGTTGTAAAACCTAAACCTTCTAAAATGGCTTCCGCCTCCGACTGCATCGTATAACCGCCCAAAGCCTCAAACTCATCTTGAAAACGAGCTAATCTATCCACATCACTGTCTTCAAAATTGGTTTCCATTTTATGGAGAACCTTATCTATTTCTTGCTGAAGAATGTTCTGTCGCTCAAAAGCCTGCATAGCCACCGACAGGATGGAGTCGTTGGATTGATACGAAAGTAAATCTTGGTTCAAAAACCCAATGGAACAATCGCCAGATTTAGAAATTGAACCTCCATCGGGTTGGTATTCGCCGTTGATAATACGTAAAAGTGTAGATTTTCCCGTACCGTTTGCTCCAATTAACCCAATTTTATCTTTGGGTTTGATGTGTAAATTTGCCCCGTCGTACATCGGACGAGAACCAAAATAAAACGAAAGATTATTGATTGATAACATAATACAAAGATACGGAAGGGATAGAGAATAATGAATAGAGAATAGGGAATAATGATTAGAAAGGAATGAATAGAGAATAATTAATAGAGAGTAGAGAATAATTAATAGAGAATAATTGATAGAGAATAGTTGATAGAGAGTAGTTGATAGAGAATAATTAATAGAGAATAGTTGATAGAGAATAATTGATAGAGAATAATTAATAAAGAATAGTTGATAGAGAATAATTAATAGAGAATAGTGTCGAAAAACATATCCATTAATTATTGTCTAAAGGTTTTATAAATGTCATATTTTACGTAGAAATTCAGCTGAATACTCCAGCAAATGATGCCATTTATAGATGATTTTTACTGAATAGGGAAGATATTTTCACATAAAAACGGCTATTTCTCCTAATGTTTTTCTGTGAATATCAGGCACATAGCATTCAGTAGAAGGATAACCTACTGGAAGCAATAAAAAAGGGCGTTCGTTGTCGGGACGATTGAGAATTTTCTTTAAAAAATTCATCGGACTGGGTGTATGCGTGAGCGTGACTAAGCCTGCATGATGAATGGCTGAAATCAAAAAGCCTGCCGCAATACCACACGATTCTTGTACATAGTAATGTTTCTTTTTATCGGGCGAAGTAGTTTGAGCAAACATGATAATCAACCACGGGGCAGTTGTCAAGAAGGGCTTGTCCCAATCAGTTCCAAGCGGTTTTAAATCGTCCAACCACTCATCCGTCATACGGCTATGATAAGTCATACGGCTATGATAACTCTCGTACTCCTCTTTTTCAGCAGCTTCCCTAATTTGAGATTTTACGGTAGCATCTTGAACCGCAACAAATGTCCACGGTTGTTTATGAGCCCCTGACGGAGCAGAGGAAGCAGTAAGAATGAGATTTTCAATAACTGATTGACTTACGGGTTTATCCGAAAAAGAACGAACGCTCCGACGAACGTCCATTTTTTCATAGAAAAACTGGGCATTTGCCTCTACTTTTTCTTCCGAGAGATTTTCTGATTGGTACGAAATATAGGGATAACCGTTAATCAAATGAGGATTTGACATAAAGTGTATTATTTTGTTGAATCCTCAAAAATAATACACTTTTAGATGATTATCACACAAAGCTGAAAATAGCTTTATTGGGAATCTTTCAGCGTTTTCATTTGAATAATATCTACTAAAAAAGCAAAAGCCATTGAAAAATAAATATATCCCTTCGGAATCTCAAAATGAAAACCTTCCGCCAATAACGAAACCCCAATCATC
>JALONS010000330.1 GCA_025454855.1 Arcicella sp. | reverse complement strand
CTTTTGGATTGGATGCGGTTTACATAATCTTAGAATTAGAAACAGAACCAAAACGTAAAATCTCACAAGTTTTAATTATTATCCTAATAAACACTATTTAGAGTACAAAAATAACCGGTAGTTCTCGAAAAGTGTTGATGTAAAAACTAAGCATTAGATAAATTGTATTTTTGTGGTCTCGAATCATAAAAACCAATGAATCCTAATGCTCAGTGTTACAAAAATAGAAAAATGTCCTTGTTGTTCAAGTGAAAATATCGTTAAAAATGGCTTTACTAAACAAGGTAATCAGCGTGTTCTGTGTCATGATTGTTTGAAAAGTCGTGTCCTTTATCGGAAATTCTCACTTGATTTTGAAGCTGTCAGGCGTTCATTTTTAGAAAGAATGAGTTTATGTGGGATTTCACGAGTATTTTTAATTAGTTATTATCAGGTATACAAAGAATTGAATTTATGTTTTCTGTTACTTCCCAATTTTAAATCACAAGTAATTGAAAATAAACAATGTACCGATATTATTGAGTTTGATGAACTATGTGGTTTCTGTCAGAAGAAGAAAAACAAACAATGGATTTGGGCGGCTATTAGTCGAAATACTAAGCAAATTGTAGCTTATGTAATTGGTGACAGAAGCGAATTAACCTTTAAAAGACTCATAAGAAAAATACCCATAGAATACCTAAAATGCCAAAGTTATAGCGACTATTGGAGGTCTTATGCAATATTAAAAACCAAAGAAAACCATCAGCAAGTTGGCAAAGAAAGCGGGCAAACTAATCATATTGAACGATATTGGGCAACGTTAAGAGCAAGAATAACTCGATATGTTCGTAAAAGTTTGTCGTTTTCTCGTAAACTCAGATACCATCATTTGCTAACCAAAATGTTTATCATTGATTACAACCAAAATTGTCTATCAACACTTTTTTAATAACTACCAAATAACCATACTAAAAAGGGTGATTCGTTCGAGAACGAATCACCCTTTTTTCATAATTTAATATTTTAATGAAGTAATGAAAAAATCACTAAATACGCCACTACACCCGCAAAATAGCCGATAAGAGCCGTAAAGCTGATTTTTCGTAAGTACCATAAAAAGTCTATTTTCTCCATACCCATTACGGCTACACCAGCCGCCGAGCCAATGATAAGAATACTGCCTCCAGTACCCGCACAATACGCCATAAACTCCCATAGTTTAGAATCAGTAGGGAAAGAGGCTAAATCGTACATTCCCATCGAAGCAGCTACCAACGGGACATTATCAATCACTGCCGAAGCCAGACCGATAGCAATGACAATAACATCTTGATTTCCAATGGTTTTATCCATCCATTGGGCTAATCCAGCTAATAGGTGGGTAGATTCTAAAGCCCCAATGGCTACTAAAATTCCTAAGAAAAAAAGAATACTCGACGTATCAATTTTACTAAGTGCGTGTGCCACCGTGAAAGGATGT
Source organism: Arcicella sp. (assembly GCA_025454855.1). Classification (GTDB taxonomy): domain Bacteria; phylum Bacteroidota; class Bacteroidia; order Cytophagales; family Spirosomataceae; genus Arcicella. Next base: position 3,155 of record JALONS010000330.1, on the reverse strand, counting down.
CGTTCTTCTTCATCTTTTCCTGAATGTAAAATTTCAGAAACCACCCAAACAATTCCTAAACCCAACAAAATGCCCATGTAGGGCGGTAAATGCGTAACTGTTTTGAAGATGGGAACAAACACTAATGTACCTATCCCTGTCAAGAGCATAATTACAGAGTTTTGGGTTTTGATGATTAACTGTTGGCGAGTATCGCCTTCGTCTTCATTGGTAAGGTTCTTTTGTACAGAACCTTTCATACGAAAAGTTAAATAAACTAATGGAACGATTAAGGAGATTAAACTCGGTAAAAGTAAAGTTTTGATGATATTGACGGGCGTAACCTGTCCACCAATCCAGAGCATAGTGGTAGTAACATCACCAATCGGCGACCACGCTCCACCAGCGTTGGCGGCAATGATGACCACCCCAGCAAATAATTTACGGGTTTCAGCATCTTTAATCAATTTCCTAAGTACCGAAACCATCACGATTGCCGTGGTGAGGTTATCTAAAATAGCCGATAAAAAAAAGGTTATCAATGAAATGAGCCAAAGCAAAGTTACTTTATTACGGCTGGTAATTCTATCGGTGATTAACTTAAAGCCTTGATGAGCATCAATCAACTCAACGATGGTCATTGCCCCCAATAAGAAAAAGAGGATTTCGGAGACACTCGCTAAATGATGGGAAAGCTCACCGAGTATGGGTGATGGTTCGTGTTCAGAAACGATGTAAACCGTCCAACATAATACTCCTGTAATAAGAGCCGTAGCCGTTTTATTGATTTTGATGGGATGCTCTAAAGCAATAGCTAAATAGCCGATTACGAAAATTAGGATTAGAATTGTTTGCATGAAGAGTTTATTTATTTTGATGTTGGTTTTTAGATGTTCGATGTTCGTGATTCGATGTTAGCCTTCCGAATATCGCATCAAGCATCGAATGCTCAAGCACTGAAAACAAATTTAACACTAATAAAATAATGCTTTTCCCATAAAAACCTTTTTTTTCTTTTCTATCCCATGTATCAAGCCTAACTTTGTACAATTTTTAGGGACAAATAGTCCGACAAAAGCATTTTCATTAAAACAATTGAACAAAAATGAGTTTAACAGTATCGCTCGCCGACCGCATTAATGCACTGGAAGAGTCTGCAACACTCGGGATGACCAAAAAAGCCCGTGAACTTGCTGCTCAGGGACACAAAGTTATTAGCCTTTCAGTAGGTGAACCTGATTTCAAGACTCCTAAGCATATTTGTGATGCCGCTAAGGAAGCTATTGATAATGGTTTTCATGGATATTCGCCAGTTGCTGGCTACCCAGACCTTCGCAAAGCGATTGCCGATAAGTTAAAACGTGACAATAATATTGAATGGGGACCCGAAAATATTGTGGTTTCTACGGGTGCAAAGCATTCATTGGCTAATGTAATTTCTACGTTGGTGAATCCTGGAGAAGAGGTAATCATTTTTGCTCCTTATTGGGTTTCATATTCTGAAATGGTAAAATTAGCAGAAGGTGATTCGGTGATTTTGGAAGGAGCATTTGATAATAATTTCAAAGTTACGCCTGAACAATTTGAAGCTGCCATTACCCCAAAGACTAAATTGGTGATGTTTGCATCGCCTAATAATCCAACGGGGTCAGTTTATACCGAATCTGAACTAAGAGCCATCGGAGCTATTGTAGCAAAACACCCTAATATCTACGTGATGGCAGATGAAATTTATGAGTACATCAACTTTACAGACGAAGGGCATTTTTCAATTGGTTCAATTCCTGAAATCAAAAATCAGGTAATTACGGTAAATGGTGTAGCGAAAGGACACGCCATGACGGGCTGGAGAATTGGTTTTATTGCCGCTACCAAATGGATTGCTGACGGTGTAGAGAAATTGCAAGGACAGGTAACATCGGGTACAAACTCAATCGCCCAAAAAGCAGCAACTGTTGCTTTTAACGGACCTTTGGATGAAGCCTATAAAATGAAAGAAGCCTATGACCGTCGCCGTAAATTGGTGGTAGGTTTATTGCGTGAAATTCCAGGATTTAAGGTAAATATGCCCGATGGAGCATTTTATGCCTTCCCAGATATTAGTGCTTATTTCGGGAAATCTGATGGAGAAACCTTCATCAAAGACTCTGATGATTTCTGTATGTGGTTGTTAGCGAAGTCTTTTGTGGCTACCGTGGCAGGTTCAGGTTTTGGAGCCCCCAACTGTATGCGTATTTCAACAGCAGCATCTGATGAGCAACTCATTGAAGCCTGCGAGCGTATCAAGGCAGCGGTGGCTACTTTGGTTTAGAGTGATTTGGGGGTTAAGGGATTTGGGGGTTAAAGTTATGTAAATCATACTTTTGCACTTTGGGTTTTCTGAAAATAATATATTTCGGTGAACCTAAATCCTATCAACCCTTGACCCCAAAAATCTATACCTCAAAAATCTATACCTCAAAAATCACTTCTTCATTCGGCACTCTCATCCGCTCAGAATAAATACCTTCGGGCTTACCAATACCACAAGCCACAATCATCGTAACTTCTGCTATGGCGGGTAATTTCAAGATTTTCTTGACTAATTTGGCATCAAAACCTTCCATCGGACAGGTATCATAACCTTCCGAAGCCAGACTAAGCATAAAAGTTTGAGCTGCCAAAGCCGCTGATTTATGGGTCATTACTCGCTGGTCACCATGATTTCTGATGCGTAAAAAAGGCTTGCTAAATCCCATAAAAAAGACAATAATACTTCTGAGAATTGTATTGAATCCGAAAGGGTCGTATCGATACACCAAAGGCATTAGTTTTTGATAATAATCTAAAGCACGCTTGTCACGTGAAGTAAGTTCTTTTCCCGCAAACTGTTCTTTTAAATTAGCCAAATTCCATTGAGAACGCTCCTTCCATTTATCCTGACGAGTTACAAAAACCACCAACTGATTAGCAGTTTTTACGGCAGACTGTCCTAAGCAAGCATGAGTAAGTGCATCATGAACAGATTTTGTTTTTACCCAATAAAACTCCCACAATTGCATATTGCTACTATTCGGTGACAGTACCGCACGGTCAAGTCCTCGTTTTATCACATTTTCATCAAAAGTAGCAGTTTCATCGTAGATTCTAACGGAACGACGTTTTTGGATAATTTTATCAAAATCTTGAGTTTGCAT
>JALONS010000329.1 GCA_025454855.1 Arcicella sp. | reverse complement strand
AATCAAACTCTTTAATTATATTTGCACACCTCTGACACTTATCCACAGCTGCTCAATTTTCATCATAACTGCCTGTTCAATTACTAATGGATTATACAGTTGGGAGAGGTAAATTTGTCAAATGGTTTATAATTCCGTTTTTTAATGACCATTAGAGGGAATCAAAGTAATAGAAAATCATCTTTGATACCCCCAAAAAACCTACTTCATATATTACAATTTACCATTTCACATAATATTCAAAGCATTTTACATAATTAATTGGCACTTGCGAATCTTTTAAAGTTGTTTAGTGGTATCAAATGAAAAGTATATTGTAGAAAGAATACTGTAACGGTTGTTTTGTCTGAAAAAGTAATTTTCAGAGACTAATTATCCATTACGTATATATACTTACGTTATTTTGTGTTTTACAAAACTGTCTTATAATATTTTTAAAATTAAAGTAATGAGCAACATCAAAAATAGGGACATTGCAATTATTGGAATGGCAGGAAGATTTCCTGATGCTAAAAATATTGAAGAACTCCATAATAATTTACTATGTGGGAAAGATAGTATCCGTAAAATTTCAAAAGAACGATTAAAAAAAACAACTCTACCTGAAAATAAGAACTATTCAATTTACGGGTATATGGATGATATTGACGTGTTTGACTTTACCCTATTTGGAATTTCTAAAGGTGAAGCAGAGTCAATGGATCCCCATCAGCGTCAATTATTAGAGGTTGTTTATGAAACTTTTGAAAACTCTGGATATAGTATTGATTATTTTGCTGGGACTAAAACCTCTGTTTATGTAGGTGACCAACAGCTAAATTATTATAAACACGCCGATGTCTTTAATCCCACTTTAATAACAGGTAATGGAAGTGAATTTTTAGCTGCTCGAATCAGTAGGGCTTTTAATTTGACAGGTGGAGTTGCAGTAATTGACACTTCTTGTTCATCTTCGTTGGTTGCTTTGCATACAGCCTGTAATGAATTAATTTTAGAAAATGCCACCCACGCACTGGTTTGTGGAGTTAATCTTGAACTGTTCCCCTTCGTTGATGAAACAGGCTATCATGCTGGAGTAAGTTCGCCTGATGGTAATTCCCGACCATTTTCGGCTTCCGCCAACGGAATGGTTTTTGGAGAAGCTGTTGTGAGTATACTTCTAAAACCGCTTGAAAAAGCTATTGAAGACCAAGACAATATTCATGCTATCATCAAAAGTTCAGCCGTTAATAATAATGCTAATCGTTCGGCGAGCCTAACCGCCCCCGATGCAGTTGCTCAGGCAGAAGTAATTCAAACTGCATGGGAAAAAGCCAATATAAATCCTCAGGATATTGGATATATTGAAGCACACGGCTCAGCTACACAACTGGGAGACACTATCGAAGTAGGTGGTATTGAATTAGCTTTCAAAAATTTCACTAATGAAGTAGGATTTTGCCCTATTTCTTCTATCAAAGGAAATATTGGTCATAGTAGGTCAGCCGCTGGAATTGTAGGACTTGTCAGAGCTGTTTTGGCTTTGAAACATAAAAAAATATTCCCAATTCCTAATTTTGACTCTCCAAGTGATTTTGTGAGTTTAAAAAATTCACCTATCTACATACCCACTGAATTAAAAGATTGGGATACATCAAACTGCAATTCACGTTTGGCAGGATTAAGTTCTATTGGATTCAGTGGAACTAATGTCCATGTCGTTTTACAAGAATATCTTAGTGATGTAAGACAAGCCCCATATCGTCCGGATACAGATTATTTAATTACTGTTTCTGGAAAGACACGTAAAGCATTAAATCAAAATTTAGACGCATTTTTACTGAAAATTGAAGATTTTGAAAATACTGATTTACCCAATATAGCTTTTACATTAGGTGCTGGACGCAAGCATTATGAATACCGTTTTTCATCGATAGTCAGAAATTTGGATGAGCTAAAAGATGCTATTCAAAAGTACATAAATAGTGAAAAATCTCTCAAGTCAAAAAACGACGAAAAAATTATTTTTATATTGTCTGATATACAGCAAATAAATCCTGTTGCTTTCGACTTTTTGATGTCTCATTTCCCTGTTTTTTCTGATTTATATAATCACAACAAACAGATATGTATTAACCAAGTCACCTTAATTAATAACAATATTGAAGTATTTTTATATCAATATTCTTGCTTTCAATTAATGTTGCAATTAGGATTTAAAATACCTCAAATTGTAGGAGTTGGAATTGGGAAAATTGTAGCAAATGTAATTTCAAACACTATAACTTTTTCAGAGGCATTAGAAGAAGCAAGTCTTTACATACCTACTCCCATAGCAAATTTAACTGAAAGAATTGATAAATTAGTTTTGCGAGAAACCGAAACAACTTCGGTTGTATTTATAGAATTAGGGGCGGAAGGCACACTATCAAAAGCCTTAAAATCAAAAGTAAAAACTTCTGATAAGATTCGGGTTTTTTGTATGGATAATCAGCAAAACGAAGGGTTAGTTTATTTATTGCAGTCTCTTTACCAAGCCAATTATTCAATTGATTTTCAGAATTATTTTCAGTATCCAGAAGCAAAACGCATAGAATTATTTTCTTATCAATTTGAAAAAAATAGATGCTGGATTAGAGAAACACCAAGGATTGAAGAGGAACTATCTGTAAAAGAAAAACAGATTTTACGGGAGTTAAATGTTTCTGAGTTAATAAGAATAATTAGCATTTGTTGGGACGAAGCACTTGAATTGAATGATTTAATTTCAATTCATGATGATTTTTTCCTTATTGGAGGTGATTCGATAAAGGCAACACGAGTAATAAATTTAATTAATAAAAAACTCAATTTAACCTTATCTTTCGAAGATATTTTTGACTTTTCAACGATTGATTCTTTAGCGAAATATTTAGAATCAAACAAAACAGTGGTTGAGAAGTTATCCGTAATTTGGCAAGCTATTTTAAAAACAGAAACGCTTGATTTAGATGCTGATTTTTTTGAATTAGGCGGACATTCTCTTATTGCCAATCATATTCTGAATGCCATCAGAAAAGAGTTTGGGGTTGAACTAAATTTTGAAGATTTTTATAAAAATACGACGATTAACCTTTTGTCGGCACTGATTGAAGAAAAGCTCTCGAAGTCAGAAAGTAAAAATAGCCTTACTTCGATTCCTCCAACACCCCAAAAAGCACTATATCCTGTATCTAACGGACAGAAACGACTGTGGCAAATCGGGCAAATTGAAGAGGTCTCTGTTGCCTACAATACACCAAACATTTTTCAAATAAATGGTAATTTAGATAAAAACACACTAAAAATTGCTTTACAAAAATTAATCAATAGGCATGAGATACTACGTACTACTTTCGTTTCTGAAAATGATGAAGTATTTCAAAAAGTAGAAGATTTTTCTAAGAAACATGCCACATTGATATTCGAAGATGTCAGGACACAAATTGAGCCAGTTGAAACGGCAAAAAAATTAATTGATGATATTATTAAAAAACCATTTGATTTTAAGAATGGACCTTTGTTTGAAGTATTCTTATTTCAATTAGAAGAAAATAACTTTATTCTTTTACTGAATATACATCATATTATTAGTGATGGAATATCTTTTGAAATACTTCTAAACGATTTATTTACCTATTATTCAAATATTCAACATAAATTGTCTTTTGAATTACCACCTTTAACAATTCAATATAAAGATTATTCAGTTTGGTATAATCAATTGCTGTTAGATGAAAGTATGAAGGTTCATCAAGATTATTGGATGAATATGTTTGCGGGCGAACTGCCAACACTTGATTTACCTACTACATTCCCACGTCCGAGCATAATGACCCACAATGGGCAACGAATCATTAAGGAAATTCCAGATGAGTTGTCAGCTAATTTAAGAAAGTTCAACACAAAAAGTGGGGTGAGTTCTTTTACCTCAATACTGGCTTTTCTAAAGATTTTACTGTGTCGTTATTCCAACCAACAGGATGTAGTGGTGGGTTTCCCAAGTGATGGTAGAATACACCCAGATTTAGAAAACCAAATAGGATATTATTCATCTACCATAGCTCTGAGGACTAACATTGAAGAGGACTGTACTTTTGAATCACTATTGGATACCTTAAAATCCAATGTAATGGAGGCGTATAGTCATCAAGTCTATCCTTTCGATAACATACTTTCGGATATAAAGTATAAACGAAATTTAAGTAGATCGCCTCTATTTGATGTGATGTTGGCTATGCAAAGTAGAGAAAAATCTCAGGACAAATTATTTGTAGTTGAAGGAATTAGCATCAGTAGTTTTGAAACTGAATTAAAAACGAGTCAGATGGATTTGGTATTTTCAGTTTTTGAGAATGAAGAGAATTTCACGATTTGCCTTGATTTTAATTCTGATTTATTTTCAAAAGATTTTGCTGATCAGTTGTTGAATCACTTACTTTCAATTGCGGATGAGTCGATAAAATTCCCATCAAAATCCATCTGGGAATTAGATTTTCTGCCAAAATCAACTTTAAATTCACTATTAGGTCATCATTGTCATACGTTTCGGGATTATAGTTTTGCTTCAACCTTGGTGAGTATGTTTGAGCGGAGTGTTGCTTGCCACCCTACGTCAATAGCTTTAA
>JALONS010000328.1 GCA_025454855.1 Arcicella sp. | reverse complement strand
ACTTTTCGATTCGTAGAATCGGGTTACACAATGGCAGTGAATTCTATTTCTACCAAATATTCGGGTGCTACTAATTTACTGATTTCGTAAATACCAGTAGTTGGTTTAATATCTTTAAAATATGCCCCGTGTGCTTTGGCGATATTGTCAAATTGGCTAATATCAGTGGTAAAGATTCTGGTTCTTACTACATCTTTCATGCTTGCTCCTGCCTCTTCCAACACTTTCTCAATGCGTTCTAATATATTTTGAGTCTGAGCGTATGCGTCGTCGGCTTTTACTTTTTCACCATCCACAATAGCAACTGTTCCTGATACTTCAATAATGTTTCCGATGCGAACAGCCCGGCAATATCCCATTTTATCCTCCCACGGCGAACCCGTAAGAATGTTTTGTCTTGACATGATAATTATTGTTTGATTTTACGTTTAATTCCCTCGCAAAGATAATTGACATTTAAAATTCTAAAGGAATTCTAATTAATTAATCCCACAATGACCTAATAATTTCTTGTACTTTTATCAGTCATTAACGAGCTAAAGACAAATATCATGACTATTCGTACCAGACTTACGCTTCTCTTTGCCAGTATTGTGTCCACGTTGCTGCTCATTTTTTGTGTAGCCATTTATCTTCAAAGTGAGTATTACAGGGCAAAGGAATTCAGAGACCGCCTGAGAGAAGAAGCTCATACGTCTGCCAAAGTAATGTTTGGGAAAGAAGATATTAGTCCAGATTTATTGAAATTATTAGACAAAAATCAGATGACTGTCCTGAATCAGGAAGAGATAGTTATGTATGATAAAAACAATAAAATTGTTTACGAAAGTGGTACGGATTATCTCACTATCAACCTCGAAACCCTACAAGGAATCAGAAATAAAAAAGAAGTATATTTTCGTCAGGGGGAGAGAGAGGTACTGGGTACTATTTTTAATAATGGCGATACAGATTTAGTCATTGTGGCATCAGCGTTGGATAAATACGGTTTGAGCGAACAGCGTAATTTAGGGCTTATGCTGGCTTTTGGCGGGTTTTCAATGGTGGTGATTGTTTGTATTGCAGGATGGTTTTATGCGGGAAGGGCATTGAAACCCATTCAGAAAATTATTAAAAAAGTAGATAGTATTGGGGCTTCTCGGCTGAACCTTCGCCTTGATGAAGGGAACAAAACAGATGAAATTGCTCAACTTTCTCTGAGATTCAACCAAATGCTCGACCGTCTGGAAAATGCGTTTAAACTCCAGCGTTCATTTGTTTCGCACGCCTCGCACGAGTTACGCACACCCCTCACTGCCATCACGGGACAAATACAGGTATCGCTTTTGGCGGAGGATAACCCCCAAGAACTCAAAAATATGATTCATTCGGTGTTGGAAGATGTTCAGCAGCTTAACCGACTCACGAATAATTTGTTGGAAATGACAAGTATTGATTCTGACGATACCCAAATTAATTTCTCTTTGGTAAATGTTGCCGAGTTGGTTTGGCAAGTAAGAGAAGTGTTATTAAAGAAAAATCCTCATTATCAGGTTATTACTACTTTGGACGAAAACCCTGATTTACTACCAGAAGTAAGAGCGAACGAAGCCTTACTTTATACCGTATTACTAAATTTGATGGAAAATGGGGTTAAGTTTTCGCCTGAACATTTGGTAGAGATTAAGTTTCAGATAAATAAAAAAGAATTGGTATTGTCGTTTCATAATGACGGGTCGTTTATTCCTGAAAAGGAAATAACCCAAATTTTTGAGCCGTTCCGTAGGGGGTCAAATTCAAGAAATATCAAAGGGCATGGCGTAGGGTTATCTCTTACCCAAAAGATTGTGAAACTGCATAAGGGTTCCATTACCGTAGAATCATCAAAAGAGAAAGGTACTACTTTTATTTTGTCATTGAGGCGTGATTGATGAGTATTTATACTTTGTTTATCGTAAGGTTTACTACTTAGAAAATCTAATATTATTCTAATTTCCCCTTAATATAAGATTAAGGTTGTGTTCATACCTTTGGAGTATTAAAAATTATGCTTCATCGCAAAAGAAACAAAACCATGGAAACAATCATTTTAATCGCAAGCCTCATGAACCTCGGAGTAGTTTCACAGGAGATTCACCCCAATGACCCCGGTTATAGTATTCATAACTATAAGCACATCAATAAAGCTACCGCCGTAGCTAAGCGAGATACCAATAGAGGAGTTAGGGTTTCTTATGATGAAACCAGTAGAGACTATAAAAAGACAGCCACGAAGAGTACAGAGAAGGTTTTGAAGATTTTCAGACCAACCGAGAATAAAGATTATTTAGTAAGAAAGAATTATAAAATGCCTAATGGATAAAATCATGGGTTAATAGGGTAGATGGACAAATGGAATATGACAACTTTTGCTAAGGTTGTCATATCTTATTTTATAAGTATCTGAGTTTGTTGGTAAAAGCTCTGATACAGACATTAGTATATTGAGCAATGCTCAATACAAGGCTTTTACTTTGGAGTAAAACATAAGTTAATTTTGTAGTAACACTTCATAACTTTGAAAAATCATGAATTCATCAAATTCAATGACACCATTAGAATATGCCAAAATGATTTTGGAGAAAGTCAGTTTTGAACCCAAAATTTTTAAAAAAGAATTGAGAAAAGCACTCAGGAATTCCTCAAAACGAGACTTTAAACACTTGATGAATTGGTGCAGGGAAAGATTTGGAAAGAAGAAATAAATTCTAATATCCTTTTAATTTCAGATTAATTTACCTCTAAGCCTACCTATCTAATTTTGAGGAAAATAACAATCATGAAGAAGATAGGACTTTTACTGTTTTCATTTCTTTTATTATCAATAACTATAAAAGCACAGCAAAATTTATTTAATATCCCTTCGGGCGATATTACTCCCAAAGGGCAGTATTTTTATCAGCATCAAATCAATACTTATGGAAATAAGTTTGAGTCGAAAGGGCATTTTGTCTATGGATTAGGTAAAGGCTGGGATGTAGGGGCAAATTTAGTAGGAACAGGTGCTTATTTCGACCCTATTTGGAAACCCATCTATAATAGCGATTTTAGCGAAGGTAAAGCATTATCGCCAACGCTGATGGCAACCTTACAGAAACAATTTTTGTTAGATAAAAAATGGGCAGTAAACGTAGGTACGCAGTCGGGCATAAACCTTTCTAATAGTGTTGATAAATGGCAACCTGCTTATTTTCACTACGGATTGTTGAGTTATCAGGTTCAGGCAGGAAGAAAACTTTTGATAGGTCCCTATCTAACAAATCGCCAATACGTTGGACAAGGTAATACCGTAGGGATTCAGATGGGCTATGAATGGAAATTAACCAACGATTTTTACTTGATGGGTGATTTTATTTCGGGAAATAATGACTCCGCCGTATTAGTACCTGGTATTATGTATAACGTGAGCAACCGAGTACAATTATGTTTGGGATATATGTTGCCAAACCCCAATACACAGAAAAACCAAGCCGTTGTTTTTGAGTTTAACTGGTACGGCTGGAACTATAAAAATAATCACTGATATGACACAGAATAAGCATATTTTAGTAGTTGAGGATGAATTGAAAGTAGCCACTTTCATCAAAAAAGGACTTCAAACACAGTCTTTTGAAGCAACGATTGCTTCGGACGGTGAAGAAGCCAAAAGGTATTTCAATGAGCATCCCTTCGACCTCGTGATATTAGACCTCAACCTGCCTGATATGAGCGGGTTAGATGTTTGTAAATATATCCGTGAACATAACGCCAGAGTGCCCGTTTTGATGCTGACGGCTCTGGGGGCAGTAGCAGATAAACTTTCAGGTTTTGAAGTTGGAACGGACGATTACATGGTAAAACCCTTTGATTTCATGGAGCTTCTGGTAAGGGTAAAAGCCCTTTTGAAGCGTACCGAAGAAATTCCACCCGTAGTAGAAAAACTCCAAGTGGCTGATTTAGAGTTGGATTTAGATGAAAAGGTAGCCCGACGCTCAGGAAATGTCATTGAACTTACCGCTCGTGAGTTTAGTTTATTAGAATACTTAATGCGAAATAAAGGCAAAGTGGTATCAAAAGTAGATATTGCCGAAAAAGTTTGGGACATCAATTTCGATACGGGAACCAACTTCGTAGAAGTGTATATCAATTACCTCAGAAATAAAGTAGATAAAGCCTTTCCTGTTAAACTCATTCATACAGTAGTGGGCATGGGTTATATGCTCAAACATAAATAAGAATAAAGAGACTGCTAAGTATTATTCTCAGAAAATGCTTAACTTGTAGCCATATAAATCTCTTTATTCTTGAAAGCTCTTATCATTTATCTCGTCACCGCCATTATTAGTTATGTAGCTACTATTCCGCCCGGTCCATTGAGTGTATTTGTAGCTCATACAACACTTCAGAAAAATATTAAAATCGCCCTTTGGGTAGCTTTGGGGGGCGTTTTTTGTGAAAGTATCTACGCCTTCTTAGCCATTGAAGGCGTTTTGATTTTTGATAAATATCCCACCTTAACTTATTGGATGCAGCGAGCAATCATTGGTTGTTGGTTGGCACATTTACCTTTTTACAAAAAGAGGCACCGATAGAATCCACTAAGGTTTCGCTTGATAATCGTTTTCTTTCATTCCTCAAAGGTATTTCGCTTTCCTTGTTCAATCCTGCTCTTTTGCCTTTTTGGTTGGTTGTTTTATTGAGTTATAAAAAATACAGTTATTTGATAGTCAGTAACAATATCGAGAAAAGCCTATTTGTGTTGGGTGCAGGAACGGGTACGTTCTTACTGGTTTATACGTATGCTTTTGTGGCAGATACCAAACGAGATTTAATTTTTAAGTATGTAACCGATACCCGCTTA
>JALONS010000064.1 GCA_025454855.1 Arcicella sp. | reverse complement strand
TGAGCATTAATTTTGCCCATTTTTTGGGCTAATGCCAATGAGACATTTTCTGCATAAATTAATCCGTTGGTGAGTTCAATATTTGCCAACATTCGATTGCTATCTACTTCCAGATTTGCCAATAAATCAATTGTTTTTTCAATGCTTCCAGCCGTTAATTGGATAATTTGAGTAATGGGTTCCCATTCTGAATGCCAAAGTCGGATTCCGTTTGTGTGGCATGGTGCTTGAACCTCCTTTGCCTTCGGCAGCTCCCTCAAAAACTTCGGCAATTTCGGTTTGCATTAACAATGAAATGTCTCTCGCAATTTTTCCTATGTTTCCTGATAGAATTCCTAATGTTGTAGCCAATTCAACCAATCCATTATTCATTTCTGGAAGTCCAATGCCCAAAGCGTTACTCATGGATTTTTGCACTTCAAGACTGATGTTTCCATTGCCACTACCGACAGCTCCGCCTAATTTCAATACTAAAACTCGATTTTTACAGGCTTCGATTCTTACTTTATCCGTTTCAATATTTTCTAACCATTTGGCAGTTTTCAAACCAAAAGTAATCGGGCGGGCTTGTTGCAGAAGTGTACGCCCAATCATTAGCGTTGTCCGATGTTGCTGGGTAATGGTTGTTAAAACTTGGGTTAATTTTTTGAGTTGTTCTTCTAACCAAATGATGAAGCGTTTGATTTGAAGTACCAAAGCGGTATCTACCACATCCTGACTGGTTGCCCCGAGATGAACGTACTTTGAAGCCTCAAAATCATTATTTTTAACAATTCTGGTTAATTGCTGCACTAAGGGAATTGCGGCATTACCTCCGAGACTTATTTCCTTTTTGAGCTTTTCAGTATCAATGAACGATGCGTTACAGCATTGAGCAATTATTTTAGCTGCCTCCGCTGGAATAATGCCATTGTCTGCTTGGGCAAGTGCCAAAGATGCTTCAAATTGTAGAAAAGCATTTATCGTTTGATTATCCGAAAAAAGTTCGTTAATCTCTTTCGCATAAAATAACTCGCTGTACAAACTCATGATGGATTTGATTAAATGTCAAAAAATACCGTTTCCTTTTCTCCCTGCATTATGATATTGAATTCGTAACTATTACCGTTTTTTGTAGCAATTAAAGTATGTTTTCTGTCCGACGGCACACTATTTAATACTTCATCAGTTTCATTCAATGTTACTTCATCTTCAAAATAGATTCTGGTATAGGTGTGAATGAGTTGTCCCCGCATGAAGATAATAACGGATAAATAAGGGGCTTGCCCGTTTACTGAAGTGGGTTTTGTGGTATAAAACACAAAACGATTGTCGGCTAACGTACCCGTTCCGCATCGCCCGAATAATTGGTTTTGATGGTCGCTTTGCCAAACTTCAATCATGGCATCTGGAATGGGTACGCCTGCTCCGTCAAATACTTTTCCCGTGATGGTTATCGTATCTGGGTTTTCGAGTGGGTTTACCATAACGCTATCCGCATAACTTTTAAAATCATACAAATACTGCTCAGGCGTGAGGCTGTAAGCAAAATAGGGGCCTACGGTTTGTGATGGAGTCTGTTTCATAAGTAAAATTATTGACGCTCGAAAGGGGTGGCGTTATGCCCCCTAAGTACAAAATTGAAACGATAGCCCAAAGCAAAACTGGGTTCAGTCAGACTTAAATCAAACGCTGAAATTAATAAGTCTCTACCTTTGGGAGGAACACCCAAGAAAATGGGGTCATACTGTAAAAGTGGGTCTCCAGGGAAATACATTTGTGTCACCAAACGATTAGTAATATTAGCTCCGAACAAAGAAAAATGAATATGGTTTGGTCGCCAAGCGTTGTGATGATTGCCCCAAGGGTACGCCCCAGGTTTGATGGTGTAAAATTTATAGTTCCCTTCAGAATCGGTTATGCAACGCCCTGCTCCCAAAAAATTGGGGTCGAGCGGGGCATCGTGTTGGTCCACTTTATGAATGTACCTTCCTGCTGCATTGGCTTGCCAGATTTCGATTAAAGTATTCGGAATCGGTTGTCCATTTTCATTCATTACCTTCCCGTGAACCACAATTCTTTCTCCCAGCGGTTGCCCATTTTTGAGTGCATTTTTAGTCAAGTCATTATCAAATTCGCCGAGATTAAAATCTCCGAAAACAGGACCTGTCAATTCTGAGAGGGATTGTTTTAACACCATCAATGGTTTGCTTGGAGCCCTCAGAACGGTAGATTGATAATCGGGTGAAAGGTACGGAGGATGTACTTCTCTGTCGAACGAATTATAAATAATCTGACTCATGTATCTCAGTCTTTAAAATAGATAAAACGATAAATTTTACAACACAAAGGTATTTGGTAAATGAAAAGAAGTCTTGGATTAATCATAAATTTACTTGTACAATCCAAACATAAATCAGATATTTATGCTTAAATAGATACATTTTACTTGTATTTTTAAAACTAATGAAGAATAAAGAACTTTTAATTTATAAAGGACTCTACGGAGATAATACAAACCTTCAATGGTCTAATTTTATTCAGTACGAATCGTTGGAGAAAAGAAGCAAGATTTATGATTGGGAAATCAAAGAACACCTGCATCCCGAATTATATCAAATATTTTTTATCCAGTCGGGACATGGAAGTTTGATTTCGGAAAATCGAGCAGTTGCCCTTACTTCACCGTGTGTCATTACCGTACCGACGGATATTCTTCACGGTTTTTATTTTAATAGTAATATTGAGGGTGGTGTACTTACCTTTTCGGAGTCTTTTTTAGAAAATATTTTTAAGCATTCGCCTAATATTTTGCATGAATTTAGCCAACTCAGGCAAATCCCTTTTCAACAGGATGCTGATTGGAATTTAATTACTTCACTAAATGATTTGATTGCGAAAGAATTGATTGAAGAAAATTTAGAGCGACATCTGTATGTTCAGTCGTTATTTCAATTATTTTTTGTGCATTTATTTCGCATTGCTAAAACGCACCAAACCCAAGTAGAACAATCCACTAACAGAACGTTACAGTACTTTCAGATTTTTCAGAAAAGTATCAAAAAAACGATAACCCAAACAAAATCAATTGATGAATACGCCAAAGAGATTGGTATTACGTCGGTGCATCTCAATCGTATATGTCGGATGGTAGTACAAAAATCAGCATTGGGTGTCATCCAAGATTATCTCATTTCAGAAGCTAAAAAGTATCTACTCAACACCACGTACTCTATTTCAGAAATATCCTATTTTCTCAATTTCAAAGACCCAGCCTATTTTACCCGTTTATTCAAAAAAAATACTGGGGTATCTCCCAGTGATTTTAGGAAAAACTGAAAATGCAAAATAAAACATCACAGTCTAAACGGTATTCCTATAAAAAATTAATCGACTTCAAGAACTGTATTAGTTCATCAAAGTTATCAGCAAAATCATCGAGTTGTGCCTTTTTATTTGAGCATTTGCAACGGTTCAAAATTCCACAAGCCAAAGTTCTTATACCAGCCATTGAACGAGATAAGTCTTTTTTTTAGAAGTTAAATCATCTTCTGAAAAGGTTACATCTCTTATATGATTAACGACTTCAACTGACCAATGTCCTCTAACAGCATGACATAATTCTAAATAGCCATCACTCTGATTAGAAATATGATGGCTTATTTCTGTGGATTTTTTTTGGGTTTTAACTTCTACAATGTCCCTTTTAACTTTAATTAAGGTGTTAATTTTACAATTTACCCATCTCTCAGCCTTTACGTCCTCTGAAATATCATAGACACTATATTCTCTTATTTCAGTTCGTCCATGTTTAGGTTTTACTGTTTCTTGCTGAGTAAATGTGAAGATTGGTTTTGAAAATCGAATGACATCAATACATTCAGTTAGTAACTCTTTTTGATTATCTTTCAGACCAACCAGATAAATTCCTCCCGACTCATTAATACTTTCAAGACTACAAGGGTTACAGTGTAAAGCATCCATGCTTATTTTTTGTCTTTCAAGATTATTGTCTTTTAAAATATTACGAACCGTTAGTATTTCACTCTCTTTCATACCACTATAAAAGTCTTGACTTTGAACTACTCTATTCTGGTGAGTGACAGCCTGAACAATGACTTCGCCTCTGGTATTACCAGATTCAATACTTCCTTTCAATTCCTTGCCATCAAGAGCAAACCATTGACGTTCTGCTGGTGATAGAACTACTCCAAAATTAGCAAATAATATACCCTCAAATACCTTTAAACATACTATTCCCAAAACATTCGGAAGTTGAGAACGTGATATTGAGGGTGAAATGGGATAGTTTATCGATTCCAAAATTCGCTTATTATGGTTTACCATAAAACGATGAATACTGGATAAATTCCCATCACGATTACTCAAAATAGCAAGAGTTACTCCTAATAATACCACTCGAAGTTCATGGCGTAATCCTCGGGTATCTCGTAAATCTAATCCTTCAGCGTTTTGTAATTGGTCAAAAAAGCTCTTATTTTGTTCTTGGCAAGGTAACATCTGTGTTCTTTTTTATGTCAGAACTACAAAAGTAATATAGACTTACCTTGTCATTTTATTTTTATAGGAATACCGTTTCACAGTCTATATTAAAATACTAACTTTGTACCAACAAAACGTCTTATCGCCTCTGTTTTTGCAGGGGAGGAAAGTCCGGACAACACAGAGCATCATGCTTCCTAACGGGAAGGAACGAGTTTGGCGACGAACTCGTTACAGCCAGTGCCACAGAAAATTACCGCCTGTTTAGGGCTTAGGGGTTAGCGTTTGAGCATTATGAATTGATTAATCCTCAATGGCTAACTCCTAAAACCTAAAAAGGTAAGGGTGAAAAGGTAGGGTAAGAGCCTACCGCCCGCTTGGCGACAAGCGGGGCATAGGTAAACCTCATGAGTTGAAAGACCAAATAGGCTGACGAGACGGTTATCAGTAAACAGTTAGCACTGAACAGAAAGTAAATTGAGTTTAGAATTTAGTAATAATTTTCCTCCACACTATTTACAGGTTTACTGACAACTGTTTACTGATAACTGAAAAAAGGGCTGCTCGCCTGATGTCAGTGGGTAGGTTGATAGAGCGTATCGGTGACGGTACGTCGAGATAAATGATAAGACCACATCCTTGATGTGGACAGAATCCGGCTTATAGTTTTGTTATTTTAGAAATTAGAGATGAGGAAATTTTAAAACCTCAATCTCTAATTTTCTTTTTTCTTCCCATTTCGGATAGATTATTAGAAATTTTCACTATCTTTGCACTCCAATTTACAAATACCATAACCGAGGGACGGGTTCCTTCACTAAAACGTAAATAACAGATGGCTGTTAAAATTAGATTAGCACGTCGTGGACGTAAAAAATTAGCGATGTATGACATCGTAGTAGCTGACGCAAGAGCTCCACGTGATGGTAAATTCATCGAAAAAATCGGTACTTATAATCCAAATACTAACCCTGCTTCAATCAACTTGAATGAGGATAGTGCTTTGAGATGGATTCTTAACGGTGCTCAACCAACTGATACTACTCGTGCAATTTTGTCATATAAAGGCGTATTGTTGAAAAAACACTTACAAGTAGGGGTAAATAAAGGAGCTATTTCACAAGAAGTTGCTGATTCTAAATTTGCTGACTGGAAGACAACTAAAGATGCCAAAATTACTGGTAAAACAGATACCTTGAGTGCTGCGAAAGATGCTGATAAGGCTGCTCGTATGGCAAGAGAAACTGAAATTAACGCTGCACGTGCGGCTGCAATTGCCAAAAAGAACGTTGTTGAGGAGGAAGTAGTAGAAGCACCAGTTGCCGAAGCCGAAGTAGAAGCACCAGTTGCTGAAACGGAAGCTCCAGCAGAGTCTGCTGAATAGTTATTTCCATACAATAAGATTGAAAATGATACAGAACGCTGATAAAGATGTTTTGTATCATTTTTTATTTTAAACATATCTATAACCGTTTACCGTTCACTACGTTACTGTGAACCGCTAATAATGACAAAAGATAATTGTTTTGAATTAGGGAAAATTACTAAAACGCATGGCGTAAGGGGGGAAGTTATTTTGTGGTTGGATGTAGATTTTCCAGAAGATTATGAAGACCTTGAGAGCGTATTCCTTGATGTAAAGGGGGAATTAGTACCCTTTTTTATGGAAACATTTCGTTTATCGGGGAATCGAGCCATTGTACAATTTGAAGATATTGATACCTTTGAGAAAGCAGAAGGATTAATCAATTTACAAGCCTATTTACCCCTCGAAGAACTACCAGAATTGGATGATGACCAATTTTATTACCACGAAATCATTGGTTTTCAGGTAATTGATAAAAATAAAGGTGAGTTGGGGACAGTTTACACGGTACACGCTATGCAAGCCCAAGATTTATTGGTGATGGATTATCAAGGAAAAGAAGTACTGATTCCTGTGATTCCAGAAATTGTACTAAATGCGGAGAAAGATAAGAAAATCCTGAACGTAAATTTACCCGAAGGATTACTGGAAGTTTATATGGAAGATTAATCAATGATAGAATGAGTGAATGATAGAATGATTGAATATGTGAACGGAACAATGATTGAATGTTTTTAAATTTACGTATTTATCCACTCAATCAACAATTTAACTATTCATTCATTCATTCATTCATTCATTCATTCATTCACTCATTCATTCATTCATTCATTGAAAATATGCGTATTGATATCATATCGGTAGTGCCTAAATTGATGGAAAGTTTTTTTGCTCATTCAATTTTGAAGCGTGGGCAAGAGGCTGGACACGCAGAAGTGGTATTGCATGATTTACGAGACTATACCACCACGAAAAGTCGCCAAGTAGATGATTATGCTTTTGGCGGAGGTGCTGGTATGGTCATGCTTGCCGAACCCATTACCCGTTGTATTCGTCATTTACAAAGCGAAAGAACGTATGATGAAATCATTTACATGACCCCCGATGGTGAAACCTTCAATCAGCAAATGGCAAATGGTTTATCGTTGGGTGGCAATCTGATGTTTCTTTGTGGGCATTATAAAGGAGTGGACCAACGGGTTAGAGATATGTTTATTACCAAAGAGATTTCTATTGGTGATTATGTGCTTTCGGGTGGAGAATTAGCCGCCGCCGTTTGTGCCGATGCTATCATCCGTTTGATTCCTGGTGTTTTGAACGATGAAACCTCGGCACTGACTGATTCTTTTCAAGATAATCTTTTAGCTCCACCTGTTTATACCCGCCCTGCCGAATTTGAAGGAAACAAAGTTCCCGACATATTGTTGTCAGGTCATGAAGCTAAAATCAACGAATGGCGTTTCAGTCAGTCATTAGAGAGAACCAAACTCCGCCGACCAGATTTATTAGCTAAAACGGGCTTACTTTAGTATTAACTCCACTTTTTGGGTGAAACTATATTAATCTTACAAGAAATTTTTGCTTGATATATTTTTTTTTAAAACAAATATATTATATTGCATACCCATTCTCAAAAAGAACATTTTTATTGAAAATTTAAAATAATAACGTGATTTTAACAACGGTTGTGAGTAAGAATTTGAGGTGTTAAGTTCACCATCGAAACAGAAAAAACAAAGTAAGGATTATAATTCGGAAAGCTCGACGCTAATAGCGTTGGGCTTTTTTGTTACTATTGATTTTATAAGTTTATCTCAATGTACATAGATATTAAATTTATAGTAAAACTAAATATTTTATAGTTTGTGGTATGCTATTTGCTGTCTTTTACAGATAATACACACAACTTGTATTAATTGGTTAATTAAACACTTTCATTTTTTCACCGCCATGAAAAAAGATAACCTACCATACAAAGCCTCATTCCGACTTTTCGAGGGCTGGTTTGATTTCTTAGCTTTAGACATCAAAACAATTAGCTGGAATTTAGTCAATCTCCAAAAGTTGATTTTTTTCTCCCTGAGAAATGCTCTTCAACGAATAAACTCATTCTATTTAAGCTCCAATAGGTTCAATTCTCGAAGATTGAGGATAATGGTACTTTTAATGTCTTTGATGGCATTAAACAAATCGGGCTTTGCTCAGTCAGGTACTTTTAGTTGGTACGATGGAGTATCATCGGGTAATGTTTGGAATGCAACCGATGTTTCCAAAACCTTTACAATAAGTTGTGGGACGGGCTGTTCTGTAAACGTAACCATGACGATTATAGACCCCAATAATAGAAATGCAGATCCCAATACTTATACAACCAACCCATTTGATTCAGGAAATGGTTGTTTACCGTATCCTAATACACCTACCGTTGAAACAGATAATGTAACGGGGAATGGCTTAATTCTTGACCCTTGGGATTCTGATTGTAATCCTGTATTTACGCAAACAAGTGGTGCTTACGGACCGAATTTCCTAACTTTTGCGATGAATTCATTTACCCATTTAGAAGATGTAACTATAAGGTTTACTTTTTCAAAACCTGTATTTTTAGATAATTTTACTGTAGGAGATATTGACGGGAGAACGTTATTACAAGATTTTACGCAAAATCAAACGGGAAATCCTCAACCATTATCGCAATATGAATCACCAGGAAATTCATATCAAGATGAAGTAACGGTTACAGCAACTGGTCCGAAGGGGAATGTAGGTGTCAATTATTCTGCATTGGGTAGCTTAACGACCAGAGTGGGTCAAACGGTTCGTTCTGTTTATAATACTACTACTGTTAATCTTTCCCCAGACGATGCAAGAGGAACAATTACAGTAACAACCGATGATGCCATTACTCAATTAGATATTACTTATTCTAATGGACCAGATGATGGTGCGGCAGAACAAGCAAATCCGAATTATTACAGTTGGTGGATTAATGGAGGAACTTTTACTCTTTCGGATGGACGGACAATTACTCAACCTGCCAAATCAGCTACCAATGGGGCAAGTGATAACCATGCCATTCGAATTTCAGGATTTAATTTTACGGCTTGTCCCGATTTTACTTTTACAAGAACTAATGCCACTGTTTGTGCTGGTAAAACAGCAACTATTGGTATCACGCCAGCTAATGGTACAACCCCTTACACGTATAGCTGGACAGGTCCGAGTGGTTTTACTTCCACCAGTCAGAATCCCACCATTGCCAATGTGACTGCTTCGCAAGCTGGTGTTTATACCGTGACAGCGATTGATGCTAATGGTTGTACAGGTACTTCAACGGCATCCGTTACTGTAAATCCATTACCCACACCCACAATTAGTGCTAACAGTACAGTTTGTGTGGGTGCCAATGTAAGTTTGACTGCCAGTGGTGGGAATAAATATATTTGGTCTGGTCCTAATTCTTTCAGCTCTACCTTACAAACTCCTACTATCAATAATGTATCTACCAGTGCATCTGGTACATATATCGTTAATGTGGAGGGAGCAAATGGCTGTACTGTGGGTGCACAAACTATTTTGACTGTACAGCCCAATCCCACGCCCACAGTAAATAGCCCAACGATATGTTCGGGAGAAAGTGCTACCTTGACGGTGAGTAATTGTACGGGAGGCACAGTAACATGGAGTAATGGCTTACCTTCGGGAACTACGGCAACAGTGAGTCCGACAACGACTACAACTTATACTGCTACTTGTACCGTGGGAACTTGTACAGGAACGGCAATTTCGACAGTGACGGTGAATCCCCGCCCCACACCAACAGTAAATAGTCCAACGATATGTTCGGGAGAAAATGCTACCTTGACGGTGAGTAATTGTAC
This sequence comes from Arcicella sp., assembly GCA_025454855.1. Taxonomy (GTDB): domain Bacteria; phylum Bacteroidota; class Bacteroidia; order Cytophagales; family Spirosomataceae; genus Arcicella. The sequence continues at coordinate 7,670 of JALONS010000064.1, read as the reverse complement.
GGGAGGTACGGTAACGTGGAGTAATGGTTTACCTTCGGGAACTACGGCAACGGTGAGTCCGACGACGACTACAACTTATACCGCAACGTGTACAGTAGGAACTTGTACCGGAACGGTAACATCGACAGTAACGGTGAATCCTCGTCCCACGCCCACAGTCAATAGTCCAGCGATATGTTCGGGAGAAAGTGCTACTTTGACGGTGAGTAATTGTACGGGAGGTACGGTAACGTGGAGTAATGGTTTACCTTCGGGAGTAACTGCAACAGTAAGTCCGACGACAACGACGAGTTATACCGCAACGTGTACCGTGGGAACTTGTACAGGAACGGCAACATCGACGGTAACGGTTAATCCTAATCCAACTTTATCCGTTGTTAATACTTCTTGTGCATCTAATCTTCAAACATACAATATTTCCTTTACTTCTAATGGAACTGTCACCAGCACTCAAGGAGTAGTGGATAACAATAGTAAGACAGTTAGTAATATTCCCATTGGAACTAATGTGACTCTGACAGCTTCATTGAATAGCTGTTTAACAAATTTGAACGTGACGAGTCCAGTGTGTAATTGTCCAGTGGTTAATCCCCCTGTAAGTGGAGGGGATAAAACTATTTGTGCTAATAGTGCTTTTCCTGCATTGAGTGTAACCGTAGGAAATAACGAAAGTGCAAATTGGTATGACATTAATAATAATTTAGTTGCCAGTAATACTACATCATACACACCCACCACGGGTGGCACATATTTAGTAGAATCTTACAATTTGGTAGATAATTGTAAATCTACCACTAAAACGGAGGTTAAATTAAACATAACACCAATCCCAACTATAACTCCAGTAGTTAGTATTGCTACTTGCAGAGGTAAATTATCAAATAATGATGCTAAAATTAATTTTACGGCAACCAACGGAGATAAATACCATATAGTGATAGGAGAAACGGTTGCTGTCACGGATAACTATGCAAATGCCAGTACACTAAATGCAGGAAGTGGCAGTAAAATAAACATAGCCAATCCCAGTAGTCCAGTGAAATACACCATACGAGTTTATAATGGCAGTAATACGTGTTACACTGATGGTACAGTAACATTGAACCCTACCGATTGTAAACCAATATGTGTAGAACCTCTGAAATGTTTTGATTTAAAGGTTAAAATAAATAAATAGCTTTTTTGAATACAAGTACAAAACAGCTGATTAAGATTTAATCAATTATTGTGCAACTCAACTAATTGAATGATTTCAATACTAAAGTTTTGCAATATTATGATGAAATGAAAATAAAGGTGATTGCACATTTTATTTTGTGTTTGAAAGTGCCAGAAATGTTTTTGGCACTTTTTTTGAAAATATGATATAGCTTTTGCAAAATCCAGTATTCTCACTCCGTAAAATTCCCCTTTTTTTATTAACAAAAGCCATTCTGGATATTGAGTTCCTCAAAACATAGGACCTGATTCACTTTTGGTACGCTATTTGTTTAAGTTAATATGAGTTATGCTTTTTGCTGACTTCTCATAATTTAAAATACCATTCTTTCCAACCGCCATGAAGAAAGATTATACTAATCAAACCCTAACCAAAGGGTTATTTGCAGTACGCTGCTTATTACTCATCTTTCAAGCCTTGTCGTTTCAGACAGGAAAATCACTTCGTGCTTTTTTTTATCATCAAAGGCCTAAGCTACCTCATGTCTTTACTTGTATACTTCTTTGTGTAATTATTAGTTTTATTAGTACTCCTACAAATGCCCAAGTAAGTGGTACTGTTTTTAGGGACTATAATGGAAATGGAACCAAAGAAACTTACGAGTTAGGTGTTTCAGGCATATCTGTTAGAGCATATAACAATGCTGGGACAGTTTTTGGACCTGTACTTACAAACACTACTGGAGCATATACTATCTCGGGGGTATCTGGTAAAGTCCGAGTAGAGTTTAGTATTCCAAATACTGTTGGGTGTTTCAATGAAAAAATGGAAAGTGGATATGTTTCAGGAGGTAGTTCTGTTCAGTTTGTAACAGCACCGATAAACAATGTTAATTTTTCTATTCATGCCCCCGCAGAATATTCTATTGATAACCCGACGTTCTTGACAACTTGCTTTGTTGGAGGTTCAATTCTTCTTGATAATTCTGTTAAGTACAATGGTATTCAGATTGGTGTAAAAGATATGGATGCTGTGGTATCTTCAAAATACGATAATACCAAAAAGGTAACGGATGCTACTTTAGGTGTTTCAAGACCAACTAATTCTCCACCAGTTACTCCTAATAACACCTATTTGGCAAGTGCCAAACAAGTAGGTGCTGTATGGGGGGTAGCTTATCAACGTCAAACAGACAAAGCTTTTGTATCAGCGATTATGAAACGCTCTTGTCAGTTTGGACCATTAGGTACAGGAGGTATTTATATGTTTAATAATGCAAGTAGTTCTGGTTTTAATCTCTCGGCAAGTGTTGGATTTATTGATGTGAAAACCATAGGTATTAATACAGGTGACGATACTCATCCACTTACAAGCTTATCAGATCCACAAAGTAGTGATACAACTGCGGTGTTTAATCAATTAGTTTTTTGTGATGGAAATTCATTTGACGCAGTAGGAAAGGTAGGAATTGGTGATATAGACATTTCAGATGACGGAAAATATATGTATCTAACAAATTTAAATGATAGAACATTATACAGATTAGAGATAGGTGTACCAGCAGTAGTTCCCTCGGCAGCTAAAGTTACAAAGTATGCAAGTGCACCTTGGCTTTTGAATCCACCATGTGTGGGAGGATTAGCTCGCCCTTGGGGAGTTAAGTTTCATAAAGGTAAAATATATGTAGGTGTTGTTTGTACTGGAGAAACTTCTAAATCGAAAGCCGATATAAAAGCAATGGTTTACGAAATGGATGCTAATAGTGGCGTTTGGGTTACCACTCCAGTATTGAATATTCCATTGAATTATGTAAAAGGGAAAGCAGGTAATAGTGTGCAGGTAGGAGTTTCTGATTTGGGTAAATCATGGAATCCATGGATTAATTTTATGACAGATAATGGCTCTTCTGATGGAGGATATGCTTGGCCCAGTGCTATCCTTTCTGATATAGAATTTGACACTGATGGCTCAATGATTATTGGTTTAATGGATAGAATGGGACATCAACTTGGAGCTGGTCAGGCTTACATTATTCAAAATGGACAATGTGTACAAGATCCCGCACGTAGCAATGGACCAGCTTTGAATGCAAGAGCAGGAGGAGATATTTTAAGAGCAGGAAAGGTAGGAACTTGCTTATGGCAATTAGAGAATAACGCTAATGATGGTAAAGTGACTTCATTAGGTGTTGGTAATGGACAAGGTATCGGGGGGGGAGAATTTTACGTTGGGGATTATCTTGGAACATCAATAACGGCTGGTAACCATCAGGAGACCTTTGTAGGAGGTTTAGCTTTACAACCAGGTACTAATCAAGTATTAGGTACATCATACGACCCATTTGGATTTGTCTCAGGAGGAGTAAACTTTTTTGATAATACAACGGGTAATGCTATTGATAGGTATGAAGTATTCCCGCCACTCGGGAGACCCTATTTGGGTAAAGCAAATGGTATTGGAGATATAGAATTATTAAATCCTCCCGCTCCCATAGAAATTGGTAATAGAGTTTGGAAAGATATTGACAAAGATGGTATTCAAGACCCATCAGAATCTCCCTTGGTAGGTGTAACAATAGTGCTATACGATAGTAATAATGTAGCAGTTGATACCACCACTACAGATGCCAATGGTAATTATAGTTTTTCTTCTCTAACTGATCCAGATGTGTTGCCTAATACTACCTATAAAATCAAAATTGTAAATTTAGGAACTAACATATCGGTAAAAGGTCTGTCTTTGTTGGATGTGACAATAGCACCCAATGAAACTTCTGGAATAAATACAGGTTTAACATTAGCCAATAATGATGCTTTTGTACAGAATGGATTACCAACTATTAACATAACTACAGGTGATTATGGACAAAATAATCATACGTATGATTTTGGTCTGATTTGTACACCTGTTATTACAGTAACTCCTAAAAGTCAGATTATCTGTGGTAGTAAGCCAGTAGCTTATACCCGTAAAATTGTATCGGGGGCTGTTTCTTCTCAGCAATGGTATGGACCATTAGCCGATACAACCTCGACTTTAGGTACTGCTATTGCAGGGGCAGTAGATTCTACCTTTACTCCGAGTACTTTACCAGCGTTGGGGCAAACCAGATACTATGCTGTGATAGCACGTAATGGAGATGCTCTTTGTTCTGATACTGCTTTTGTGATTCTAAAGGTTGCTCCCAAATTATCAATGAATGCTACCTCAACTAATCCCTTGTGTAGTACTGGTGGAGGCTCATTAGTTGCTACCGTGAATACAGGAACTGCTCCCTACAGTTATTTGTGGAGTTCAGGTGCTACCACTTCTGCTATTAACAATGTTGTAGCAGGGGCATATACTGTGACCGTTACGGATGCAAATGGATGTAAAGCAGACACAACATTGACAATAACTAAGCCAGATTCATTAGATTTATCAATGAACGTAACAAATATCACCTGTAATGCTGGTACGAACGGTGCATTGATGAGTAGCCTAACAGGAGGGAAAAGTCCATATACTTACGAATGGTACAATGGTACGTCCACATCAGGATTGTTCTTTTCTAATAATCCATCAGTTACTGGATTATCTGCTGGTAGTTATACACTAAAAGTAGTTGATGCAAATGGCTGCTTTAAAGTACAAACTGTTAATGTAACTCAGCCAATTGCATTTAACATTGCACAGGGCAAGAAAAATAATATTTGTTTCGACCAAAGTAAAGGGGAAATATATGTATCAATTGGCGGTGGTACACCCCCAGTTAATATCAAGTGGAATGTTGATGGTAATTACGTGCCAGCTTACGATGGAAAAGATACATTAAGAAACCTAAAAGCGGGTATCTACGAATTATTGCTGACTGATGCCAACGGCTGTACCACTTCGATGAAGGATACCTTGGTGCATCCAGATTCATTGAGTATTACTTTCACAAAGAAAAATGGAACGTGTAGTACAGGAAATAAAGGAAATATCACCACAACCGTTACAGGTGGGGTTGCCCCTTACAGTTACGCATGGTCGAACGGAGAATCAACGAAAGATGTAACAGATTTAATATCAGGAAATTATAAATTGGTAGTGACAGATGCCAAAGGATGTAAAGACTCAATTACGGTATTTATTGATGAGCAAGATTGTCTGGTTGATGTAGCCCTCAAAAAGACCGCTTTGGGTAATTGTGAACGTAAAGTAGGTGATGCCGTCACTTTTAGAGTAGTAGTATCAAGACAAGATACTACTTCACAAACGGTACAAGTATTGGTAAAAGATAATATCTCATCCGACTTGCAGATTGTTTCATCATCCGCAACCAAAGGAAGTTTTGATGCTTCTTCGGGTGAGTGGTCGTTGATTAATTTAGCAAAAGGTGATTCGGCAGTACTTTTGGTAAATACAACCGTGAAAACGGGTGCAATAGGTTTAGTGTGTAATCAGGCGTTAGTACAATTTATGAGTCAGCAAGATATTGACTCACAGCCTGCCAATACAAATCCTGTTGAAGATGATATTGCTTACGCTTGTATCACAGTGCCAATTAAACTATGTAAAGCCGATAGTCCATTGGGAGTTACTTTAACAACCCCCGACTCATTGACTAATATTAAATGGTTTAAGAATGGTGTTGAAATAACATCGGAAGCAGGTAAAGATTCGATAACTGTGAACGACGCAGGTTCGTACACATTCACGGGGACATCTAATGGTACTGATTGTCAGGTAGGAAACTGCTGTCCAGTCATTATAGAAGATGCTTGCTATGGTTCAATCGGAGATTATGTTTTTGACGATAATAACAAAGATGGTATTCAAAATGCAGGAGATACACCCATAGGAGGTATTAAAGTGTACTTATTAGATGGTACGACAGGAGCAAAGTTAGACAGTACTATAACCGATGCCAATGGAAAGTATCTCTTCGATAGCCTTTTGAGTAATACGTATCGAGTACAGTTTGGAGCACCCAATGGCAAAACATTTACTAAAGCTAATGCTGGTAATAATTCAGCGTCGGATAGTGATGCAAACACAAGTGGATTATCGAACCTTATCACTATTGATACAACAAAACCATCGACGGATACCCTAAGAAATAATCCTCAAATTGATGCAGGATTAGTACCTATATATGGTTCGATAGGCGATTATGTTTGGATTGACCAAAACAACGATGGACAACAATCAGTGGGTGAATTACCATTGGCAGGTGTGAAAGTTTACTTGTATGACGGTACTGATAATACTAAATTAGATTCAACAGTAACGGATGCAAACGGTAAATACCTATTCGACAGTTTACTAACGGGCAGTTACAAAGTACAGTTTGTTGCCCCAGCGGGAACAATCCCAGCGAAACAAAATGTAGGAGCTGACCAAACGGATAGTGATGCCAATACATTAGGATTCAGTCAAATCATTAACATTGATACGACTAAACCAGCGAGTGATACTTTACGAAACAATCCACAGATTGACGCAGGGTTTGTACCCGTGGGAAGTATTGGAGACTATGTATTCAATGATAAAAATGGGAATGGTACCCAAGAATCGACCGACACCCCGATTGCAGGTATCAAAGTATATTTGTTGGATGGAGCGGGAGCGAAATTAGATTCAACGGTAACGGACGCAACGGGTAAATACTTATTTGATAGTTTATTAGCAGGCAATTATAAAGTTAGTTTTGTGATACCAGCGGGTAGTGAAGCGACGGTAAAAGGAGCGGGAACTCAATCCAGACGGCACAACGGATGCGGTGACGATAGACACCACGCAACCATTAGGAGACCCAGCCAGAGATAATTTGACGATAGATGCAGGTATCAAACCCTCTTACGGTTCAATTGGCGATTATGTTTGGACTGACCAAAACAACGATGGACAGCAATCAGTAGGCGAATTACCATTGGCAGGCGTGAAAGTGTATTTGTACAACGGAGCAGGCACAGTGAAACTTGACAGTGCGGTAACGGATGCGACAGGTAAATACTTATTCGACAGTTTACTAACGGGCAGTTACAAAGTACAGTTTGTCGCTCCAGCGGGAACCATCCCAGCGAAGCAAAATGTAGGAGCTGATGCAAGTGATAGTGATGCGAATACATTAGGATTCAGTCAATTAATCAACATCGATACGACTAAACCAACTACGGATACTTTGCGAAACAATCCACAGATAGACGCAGGGTTTGTACCCGTGGGAAGTATCGGAGACTATGTTTTCAATGATAAAAATGGGAATGGTACACAAGAATCGACCGATACCCCGATTGCAGGTATCAAAGTATATTTGTTGGATGGAGCGGGAGTGAAATTAGATTCAACGGTAACGGATGCGAGTGGAAAATACTTGTTTGATAGTCTGTTAGCAGGGAATTACAAAGTTAGTTTTGTGATACCAGCGGGTAGTGAAGCGACGGCAAAAGGAGCGGGAACTGACCCAGCGAAAGATAGTAATGTCAATCCAGACGGCACAACGGATGCGGTGACGATAGACACCACGCAACCATTAGGAGACCCA
>JALONS010000063.1 GCA_025454855.1 Arcicella sp. | reverse complement strand
CACTTAATTTGTGATAACCTTCATTTTTATTTAATTTTAGTGTAGAGATAAGAGATAAATTTTACTGTATATGGTAGCTACAAAATCTGGTGTGAAGGTACGGAAGCCTAAACAACAAATTCCCGAATACCTCATTTATGAACTCATAGATGGCAAACCTATTCATTATAAGGGTTATCAAGAGGTATTAGCAGGCAACAAAACTTTTTCAGAAATCATGGGTTCAAGTTCTCTCCAATCATTTATTATTACGTATCTGGTGTTGTCAATTGGTAAAATCATCGACGAAGACCAATATACTCTGCTAACCAGTGAAGCAGGGATTCAGTTGAGTAAGAATACTAATTTAGCGGGTGATATTTTGATTTTTGATGCTAAAACTTTTACGATTGACGATATTGATGAACATTACGTACAAACTCCACCTAAAATTGTGCTGGAAATAGACATCACTGCCGACCCAAGTGATATTGACCCAGACAATTATATTCATCAGAAAACACAAAAATTGTTAGATTTTGGCGTTGAAAAAGTTATCTGGATTACCACTAAAACTAAAAAAGTAATCGTGGCTACGCAAGGAGAAGACTGGCAAATAAAAGATTGGCACAAAGAAGTAATGGTGATGGATGGAATAAGTTTCAATATTGGTCAGTATCTTAAAAGTAAAGGTTCTGCCTTTGCCTGAGAGGCTACTTTTTACTAATAAACGGATTGTTCTTTATATAAAATCTGTACGGTAAATCAGCTCCTTGAGTAATGCCAATGCGGGTGGTAGTAATAATGTCACTTTCGGGTATTATGACAGACGGTGGCGTGATTTTTAAATCATCCTTGAGAATATGCCAATCGTTCATACCTTTGTGTATTTGCATGGCTTGAACCAATTTGGCAGGTCCTGAACACAGATTTTTAATACTGGTAGTTCCTCTTCTTTTTTGCATCAAATCAATCCCAATGGTAGGTTGTAAAGCCCTAATTAAAACGGCTTCGCCAACGTCTTTCTGATTCGTAGAAATGTTTACGCAAAAGTGCATACCATAAATTTGATAGACATAAATATTACCCGCTTCGCCAAACATTGGGGCATTTCTTTCGGTTTTTCTTCGGTAAGCATGGCAGGCAGGGTCGCCTTGTAAATACCCTTCGGTTTCTACTATGATACCCGCCGTAATACCTTCATCACTTTCATGAACGAGTGTGTAACCTAACAACTGTTTAGCCACAGAAAGCGTATCTAAATCCAATAAATTCATCGGACAAATTTTACGGTTTAAATATTAGGAATTATGTAGTGGCGTATGCGATACGTCACTATGATAAATGTTACTCTCATATCAGTGAATGGGTTCATCTTCTGTAATTAGCTTTATTCAATAACAGCATAAGCTCTTACGGGGAAAGTACCCATGCCTTTGATTTTGGGAGGTGTAGCCGAGAATTTGAACGGAACATTATCTGGAATTGATGATAGATTACACAAATGTTCAACGATTAAAATCTCATTTTTTAACAAAATACTGTGTACAGGACGGCTTTTGCCCGCTACATCATCAATATTATGCGAATCTATTCCGACTAATTTTACGCCTTGCGAAACCAAATAATCGGCAGCCTCCGCCGTCAAAAAAGGATTATTCGTGTAATAAGCATCGGTTTTCCAGTTTTCATCCCAGTTGGTATTAACCAAAACGGCTTTATTGGTTAGTGCTAATCCTTCAAAATAACTTTTATCAATCCGTAATGTTTGACGATAGAACACTCTAATAATCACCGCTTCAAGCATGGCAGTTTGTTCAATCAAGATTTCTGATAAATCTTTGCCCGCTTCGTACCGATGAAAAGGGGTATCTAAATACGTTCCTGTATTTGCCACCATTTCTATTTTTCCAATCTGAAAAGACGTTCCTTCTTCATAAAATTGTTTGGATTCTTCCCGAGTCCAAAAATCACAAATCACTGGAGCGGGTAGTCCTTTATAAGTAACAACTCCTTCTTCGATAACGTGGCTCAAATCTATGAATTTCATTATTTTTTACTTTTTAAGAGTGCTGAAATAGCAATAAAAACCCACACAACATTAACCAATGCCGAAGGGTACGCTTGGTGATAGATGGTATTCACCACAAAGAAAATACCGCCGATAAGATTAGCCAATTGATAAGAAACCGAAGTGGAAGCTATTTTCCCAAAAGAATTTAAAGCAAATGCCCCCACTATCAAAATGGAAGCTATCCACCCAATTGTTTCAACAAATAATTCGTACATGAATAAGGATTAAAGTGTGGTGATGAAATTGATGAAAACGATATTCCATTCAATAATTCCACAAATTTACGGAAATAAAGAGTACCACCTATTTGTAAAACGGAGTCTATCAATACTTGCCATCAAGATATTTGGTAAGTATTTGATTTTGATGGTTTTATATTCTGTTTTCTACGAATTATTTTGCCAAATACGTTATTGGTTAGTGATTTCTTCTAATTGGGGATTGAGTTTTTTTCGTAATTGGATTTTATCGTATTCTGTCTCGTAATCTTTAAATTCTGTACCCAATAATTTATCCCAAATACGAAAATGTACGCCATAATTTCCGTTAAATTTACTATGGTGCATATTGTGGTGGGTACTGGTAGTAAAGAATCTGAACACGCTTTTATTCCACCACGAAGGGTAGAATTCATAACCAACATGGGCTTTTAGGTTGTCAAGAAATCCCCAAATCTGTACAAAAATCAGTGATGGAGCATAGAGAGGAAAAACAAACGAAAAGGGAAGAATCCAAAAAGTTAGTAACACCGTTTCTAAAACGTGAAATGACATGGAAGTAAAAGGATTTACATCAATGCTTTTGTGGTGTTCAAAATGGATAAAACGAAATAACTTGGGATGATGTAATAGTCGGTGCATCCAATAAAACCAAGTGTCATCTACAAGCATGATAACAAAAAATCCGCCGAAGGCAAAAAAACGGCTGTGTTCATCAATGTTCGTGTATATTTTGGTGTAACCCAAAGAATTGAGATAAAATACTACACTACTAAAACAAACTGATACGAATAGAGTAAAAGCGGAGTTTTTTAATTCTCGCTTAATTTGCTCATTATCAACTCTTTCTTTCAATTGGATTCGCCAATTTCGGAGTCTGGTTTTGTATTTTTTCCAAACGATAAAATATACTAAAGTGATGATTGTACCATTCACAAAGATTCCCGAAATCAAACCTTGTGAGATAGTTGGTAGCATTTGTTTTATTACGTCCATTGTATTTTGTGATTAAGTTTACATCACAAAATTCTGACGCAAAAAGGCAAATCCACTTGATAAATGTTAGGAAAAAATTTGTCTTCTAATTCGGCTAAGGCTCTCGGGTTTCATGCCTAAATAAGAAGCGATGTACTGAATGGGAATATTTTGGATGAGTAACGGCTGATTAGCCATCAGTTTTTTGTACCGTTGTTCGGCACTAAGGGTGGCTAAGTCATTAGCTCTCTGTGCGGTGGATGCCATCGCCTGTTCAAAAATGATTAGGCTAAAGGCTTTGAAGCTCTCACTTTCGTCGATGAGTTTTTTTAGATTGTTATTGGTTATTCTGAAAATATCACAATCGGTAATACATTCTACATTTTCAGACGCTTGGGTTTGATGAATAAAACTGAGGAAAGGAGTGATAAAGCCATTCGGAGAACAAACAAATGTGGTTTGCTCATCTCCGTTTTGGTCGTAATAAAAAAGACGCATATATCCCGAACTAATGAAGTAAAGATATTCAGGAGTTTTAGTTTGTTCGTCCAAAACGGTGTTTCTGGGAATACTCAAAGGCTCGAAGTAAAGCTGGCAAAGTTTAATATCTCGTTCTGAAAGTGAAACCGATTTTGAAATTATTTCCGTCAAATACTGGTGTTTATTCATTGGTAGCCATTGGAATAAAAATAGATGGCACAAGTTACGAGAATACCCGTAAAGTGCCATCTATTAAAATACTTTAGGTCAATTATTTTATTTTGACCACTTTTTTTGTTGTTTGTTTTTCATCCTGCTGAGCGTGTATGACATACGTTCCTGCTGGCAGTTTTTCCATATTGATTACTTCCGAAGTTTGCCCACCCTTCATCAATGTTTTAAAAACTGATTTTCCTTGTAAATCTATCATTTCTACTTCCGTAGGTTTATTAGATGGTATTTTAAGGGTAATCGTTACGTTGTACTCAGTTGGGTTCGGGAAAACATTGAAAATATTATTGGCATCTTCCTCTGCTGATAATGGAGCTAATACGGTTATTTTAGCACTACCAGCCACAAATCCCTCCCCACAAGAATTATCTTTTACCGATTTTAAACTAAAAACGGTGCTTTCCGTGGGCGTTAAAGTAACGCTATACGGATTGGCTTGTGCGGTCAGAGTCTGGTTATCAGCGGTTTGTAAAGTCCACGGAGCGTCACCTGTCAAGTTAATATTCACTTTGGTACTGGCAGTTTTGTAAATACTGGTGTCTTTGCTAAGAACCGTAGCTACTGCTACTGGTTTGATATTTAGAGAATCAGCCGTTGATTTACCAATTACTTCAGGATTGGATGCTACCACTCGCAAACGATATTTATTACCAGATTTTGTTTCTTTGGGAAGGATAACTTTCAGAGGACTATTACTGCCTACGGTTGTTAAAGTTTTGAAATTTTCCCCTTTGTCATCTGATAATTGTACGGTATAAACATTATCTTTTTCTGGAACGCCATCAATCGTGAAGCCAACCGATACTTCTTCATTAGCACAATAAAAAGGTTTAGTTGTAGTGAGTAAGCTATTCATAATCAGAGGAATAACTTTAATCTCTGGCTCGCCTTTACTGGTGCCTGTTCCGCAGGCATTTGTTACAGAAGTTACTTTAAATACTCCTGATTTCTTAGGAAAAACTGTTACAGTTGCTGTAGTATCACTAATCTTTATCTTCTGATGAAATAGTTGCTTCTGGTAAATCCTTTAATTTAATACTCAGTGGACGATAATTATAGCTACATCCCGTAGTTTTATGGTCGAGGAATACATCGTAAGTGCCATTTTCTCCTGCCTGAAAATTCGGTGTTTTACCATTGCTAATATCAACGGTATTTTTACGCCATCTGTAATTAAAATTAGTAGTATCTACAAAAGGAGAGCGTAAATTTACCCCTTTCCCAACGCAAGATTGGTCAATATTATCATTGGTAAAAACAGTTTGAGCCTGTAAGAATGGTGAACCTGAAATATTAGTAATCGTCCGATTGGCACTTTGTAAAACGCAACCATTCTGATATACTTTAAAGAAATAACTACCTGCACCTACTATAATTGAACTATCTGAGGCAGCCGCTACGGGTGTAGCCACACCACTTACATTTCTGAACCATTCAAACCTTGCCCCTTTATTTTTTACAGCGGCAATGGTTGTTCTTCCCGATGAATTACACAAGCCTGTATAGCCACCATAATAAGCGGCTTGAATTGCTTTTAGGGTAAATTCAGGAGCATTGTTACTCTCAAAAGCGGGCTGAGTAGCTACTACTTTTATTTTGTATTTGGCTTCTCCCACAAAATTGCCACCCACATTAGCCGTTTCTCTGACAAATGTGGCTAACAATGTTCGAGGAATAGTAACTCTGATAGGAGATGATGTTCCAGTACCAATCAAAAACTCATTTTTGAAAGTACCATCTTCACCCGATAAAATTACTTGATAACGGTTGCCACTTCCATAATTTCCCGTAACCCTGAAAGAAACATTAAATGTGCTATCAGTACAAGCTGTAACGACGGGTAAATCATTGACAACGATGCTTCCTTTATCCACTTTTTTAGCAAAAATATCAGTGCTGAAAAAACCTCTTCCTCCTGTTGCTACTGCCACCATACCATCAGCAGGGCGATAAGCTAACATTCTACAATCAGTAAGGGCTAAACCTTCACTTGAAAGCTCCCAAGCTGGATTATCCGCCGTAATATCGCTGGTAGAATACACGCCCATCCGAGTAGCCGTAATCACTTGCTTGGTATTGTCAGGGTTAAACATTGACCATCTGATTTGTACATTAGGCAAGCCGTGTGCAATTTCATCTTTACTTTTCCAAGTAGTACCACCATCGTTTGTGTACCATACCGATAAAACATTAATGGTAGGTGATGTACTAAAGTTGGAGTAGGTTACTAATATTTCGTTGTCATCTGTTCCAATGTCAATATTAGAGGTCGTTAAACCCAAAGTAGTCATTTCGGGGCTACTGATTAAAGTGGTGATGGCGGTATCTTTATCAATATCAGTTACCTTATAAATTCTACCGTTTGCACCCGTACCTACGTATAAGGTGTTCGGAGTGTTTTTTGCTACCTTTATAGCATTCACAAAAGTAGGGAGAGCAGGTTTAAAAATAACTTGTTTTACCGTTGGAGAGGTAGATAAACCAATATTTGAAATACGAGCGATACTTCTGTTTCCATTATTGGCATAGAGAATATTTTTTGCATCATCATAATCAGCAGGGTTTACAAATGACCCATTTGCACCACTTGAAAAACCATAAATGGCTTGTCCATTTCTGTTTTTTACATACCAGTTACCATTTTGCGTAGAAGAAATAATCACGTTAGGGTCGTCTTCATCCACAAATACAAAACAACCATCACCCGTGATAACACTTTTACCATCCGTTTTCCCTTCTCCGTTGATGCTAATCACGGAATTATCCTGAGCTCCACCAATGATGAAATTATCACCAATGATATTTCTTAGAGCCACCGAATAAAATTGAGTGACGGTGTAATCTTTATTTCGGGCTTTAAAATCAGCTACCACATTTTTAGGATTACCTGCTTGCGTAGCAAAATGAATACCTCCGTCATTCGCCAAAATCATTTCACCATTATTGAGTGGGCTAAATTGAATATTATGTTGGTCTGGGTGAATATACCAATAACCGTACTGTTGCCAATTTTTACCACCATCAACCGTATGGAAAATACCCGTACCCCCAAGCCATACAAAATTAGGGTCTTGTGGGTGTACACTCATGGTCATATTATAGGTTACTTGGCCACTACCGTATTTGATACCATCGGAGTAAACGGGTACTGAAAGATTCTCCCAAGTTTTGCCTGCATCAACAGATTTCTTAAACCAAATATCACCCGAAATCACATAAATTACTTGCGAATCTCCTTTTGTTGAGGGTGCTAAAGCAATTTCAACTCTGGCATTGATTGGTTCGTTGGGGCTAATGTCCATCCAAGTAGCTCCGTCATCACTTGATTTGAAAACCTTTCCACGCTCAAAACCAGCGTAGATAACACCATCCGAAGCAATTTCAACGTCTGAATTTCCCCCGTTGATACCGCCACTAAGCATTACTCTGAATGTATTGCCTCCGTCGGTGGAACGTTGTAAACCAGACAGCGTTGAGGCAATTACAGTCCCCGTTTTCGTTACTACAATTTCTTTCGTCCAGGCACTAAGATTTTGAGGTAGTTTTGTCCAGTTTTTCCCGTTATCGGTTGATTTCCAGACGTTTCCACCCGGAATATTAGGTCCACCAGAGTGTTCTCCTGTACCTACGTACATGGTTTTTTTGTTGGTGGGGTCAAATGCGATGGCAGTAACCGAAATCACCTCTGGTAAATCTACTCTTTGCCAAGCACTGTTTACATCAGCAATATTATTGTTATAGAATAGTCCACCCGCAATACCACCTGTCCATACTTTTCGGTAGGTTGAATCATTGATGTCATAAGCCAATCCTCTTGAACGTCCTCCCACATTATTAGGACCTCTCTCTGTCCATTTTACATTCGGAATGGCAGCGTTTTTACGAGCAGATTTTTGGCGTTGTAATTGTCTCAATGTTTGTTCACGGGCCATTTCCAAACTTAAGCCCGACCTTTGATTATCCTCGGGTACGGCTGATTGTAGATATTCAAAAACTTCCCTTCTTAAATACTTACGGTGTTGTTTTTCAGCGGGTACTAAAGAATTATCGAACAGGTAATTAAATTCTTTGGCTAACTCAGCGTAAGACTTTTGCTGGAGTTGTTCGTTGGAATACTGTGGAATGTTTTGAGATTGAACGGAATGGATACTTCCTAAAATAAAACATAAGGAGAAAAAATAGCGTAGTTGTTTTTGCATGAAATTGATGAGTTTTAATTTATTTAACAATTTAAAGAATAATGATATTATTTTCAAGAACTTTTTTTCAAACGGTAAATCTTTTGATAATTGAAAGATTTACCGTTTAGAGTATTAGTAAATACAAGCGTCTTTTCCGACCTTTGCTAAATAATTTTAACATTTTTAAACATGGCACAAGTAAAATCAGGAGATAAAATAAATGTTCATTACACGGGAAGATTAACCGATGGAACGCTTTTTGATAGTTCGGCAGGACGTGAACCTTTAGAATTTGAGGTTGGCTCTGGAATGGTAATCAAAGGTTTTGATGAGGGTGTTACGGGTATGAGTATTGGAGAGAAAAAGACAATTCATATACCCGCTGCGGAGGCCTATGGAGACGTGGACCCCAATTATTTAGCGGTTTTTAACAAAGCTGAGATTCCTGCGGATATTCCTTACGAAGTAGGAATGCAGTTGAATATGCACCAAGATGGTTCGGGACAAGTAATGCCCGTAACGGTAGTGGAAGTAACCGATACTACCATTACGTTAGATGCTAATCATCCATTAGCAGGTAAAGATTTGATATTTGATTTGGAGTTAGTTTCGATAGGATAAGACTACAGGAGTATCTAAAATCAATCTGACATAATAAAAACCCTGTAAACTACTGGTTTTGTAGTTTACAGGGTTTTCTGAGTAAATCGCTTTTTGCTTGATATATTGTTAAAGTTCCTTCAGTAATCTTTCCAAAGCATCAGCATCTTTTACCAATACTTCACGAGCTTTTGAACCCTCAAAAGCCCCCACGATTCCTGCCGCTTCTAATTGGTCAATTAATCGTCCTGCACGGTTATAACCTAATTTTAATCGTCTTTGGATAAGCGACGTTGAACCTTGTTGATGGGTAACAATCAGTCGAGCGGCATCATCAAAGAATGGGTCACGGTTATTGGGGTCGAAGTCTGATTTTTCGCTACCACCATCTCCATCACCTTCAAACTCAGGTAGCATATAGGCTGAATCATAGCCCTGCTGATTTCCAATAAAGTTACAAACATCATCTACTTCTGGTGTATCCACAAAAGCACACTGCAAACGAATAATATCAGACCCCGTGGAAAGTAACATATCTCCCATGCCCACTAATTGCTCTGCTCCACCAGTATCCAAAATTGTTCTTGAGTCAATTTTAGAGGTTACTTTAAATGACAGACGAGCGGGAAAGTTTGCCTTAATCGTTCCCGTGATGACATTTACCGATGGGCGTTGCGTAGCAATTACCAAGTGAATACCAATCGCACGGGCTAATTGAGCCAAACGGGCAATGGGTTGTTCTACTTCTTTACCAGCCGTCATCATCAAATCGGCTAATTCGTCAATGACTAATACAATGTAAGGCATAAAATAATGTCCTTTGTCTGGGTTTAATCGTCGATTGACAAATTTGACATTGTATTCTTTTAAATTTCTACAACCTGCATCTTTCAGTAAATTATACCGATTATCCATCTCAATGCACAAAGAATTGAGCGTATGTACAACCTTTTTGGTGTCAGTGATAATGGCTTCAGCAGCATTGGGTAACATTGCCAAGAAGTGACGTTCTATTTTATTAAAGAGCGTTAATTCTACTTTTTTGGGGTCCACCAAGACAAACTTCAATTGTGATGGATGCTTTTTATACAGCAACGAAGTCAAAATCATGTTCAAACCTACCGATTTACCTTGTCCAGTAGCACCCGCCATGAGTAGGTGTGGCATTTTGGCGAGGTCAGTAACAAAGATTTCATTGCTAATGGTTTTACCCAAAACAATCGGTAAATCAGCCGTAGATTTTTGGAATTTCTCCGAACCAATTACCATTTTCACGGGTACCATTTCACGATTTTTATTCGGTACTTCAATACCAATAGTCCCTTTTCCTGGAATAGGAGCGATGATACGAATACCCAAAGCTGCTAAGGAGAGGGCAATATCGTCTTCTAAGTTTTTAATTTTAGAAATCCTTACACCTGCATCAGGAATAATTTCATAGAGTGTAACCGTTGGTCCGATGGTGGCTTTAATAGACGCAATTCCGATTCCGTAATTACCAAGCGTTTCTACGATTTTATCGGAATTAGCCTTCAATTCTTCTTGCGAAACGTTGGCTTTGCCCATGTCATATTCTTTCATCAAATCCAGCGTTGGGAATTTATAATGCGGTAAATCTAACATGGGGTCGTACAGACCAAATTTCTTTAATAATTCTTCATTGACGGCATCGGTTTCATCTAAAACTACGGGTACATCATCATCTTCATCCTCAATTTTTTCTGGAATATCATTGGCATTTTCAATGGTTAAAGAAATTTCTCCTTTTCCAGTTTTATGAGTGGTTATGGGGTTTACCACTGGTGGCAAATACGGACGAATATTCTCTTCATCGTGATTATCTTCTCTACTAATGGTTAGGTCTTCTAATTGTTCTTCTGTTTCAGTATTTTTAAATTCATTTCTAATTCGTTGAATATTTTTAGCATTGGCAATGTCTTCGGATATGCTTTCTTCTTCGGATGACTCTTTGGTTACATTTTCTGAGTAATCGATTGTTTGTGAACCACTGAGTGTGTCAGAGAGTTTGTTCATGGTATCGATACCATAATAATAAACAATGAAAACTATCAGCACGAACATAATTAATAGAATAGATGCCCAACCAATGACTCCGTACAAACTTTGATTAATGAAATAGCCGATACCACCACACATATCGCTGAGGGTAGCTTGGGCATCTAACATATAAACAAAGAACCCGAAAAAACAGCTGAACCAAAACATATAAAATAACACCTGCCACGTGAGTTTTTCTAAGGGGAAAAGTTCACGTTTAAAGGCCATTTTGAAGCCTGCTAACGCCAATACGGGTATCAAAAGAAAAGCAGACCATCCAAACAATTCAAAAATTAATAAATGAGAAAGTTTGGCTCCGTATAAACCAAAAGGGTTAGCCGTTTTCTTAGGTTTTGAAATTGTCCCCGAAAGCGTATCTACTTCGCTTTGGTCGGTATTGCCAGTAAATAAATGAGAAAAGAAAGCAATCAGCATGAAGGCAGCGATGAGCATAAACAAAATGCCCGCAACAAATTGAAACTGTTCGCTTTGCGTAAGATTTTTAAAATTGAAATCAAAAGAAAGTTGTCGGTTTGATTTTCGTTCTTTTGGTCGGTCAGGGATTTTAGGAATATTCTTTGCCATAGTAAGGATGTTTCTTGATTGCAGATTTCAATTTTGGGTTTTTCGTCCAAGAAATCATTTCTCAAAAAATTCAATTAACTCAAAGTTCGTAAATTTGAGGCTTTTTTGCGAGAATTTTTTGAAAAAACTAATTCTTGTCAGATTTTTCAGAAATCACATCTTACTTTTAGTTGTGTCTTGAAAATATTTCTGAGCCAAATGAACATATTTTCATGACTGACGAAACTCAACAAACTTCAATGCTGTAAGCGAAAAATGTCTAAATTTGCTTAAATAATATTTTACAAAATACCATGAAGGCGAAATATATAAATCCATTTACTGATTTTGGTTTCAAGAAAATCTTTGGAGAGGAGGCAAGCAAGCCCTTACTCATTGACTTTTTGAATGCTTTGTTGCCTTTGACAAACAAAATTATTGAGATTACTTTTAAAAATGCGGAACAATTAGGACAAACAGAAGCCGATAGGAAGGCAATTTATGATATTTATTGTGAGAACGAGAATGGCGAAAAATTTATCGTAGAACTGCAAAAAGCTAAACAAAATTATTTTAAAGAAAGAACCATCTATTATTCTACGTTTCCGATTAGAGAACAAGCCGAGAAAGGCGATTGGAACTATAAATTAAAGGCGGTCTATTGCGTGGGTATTTTGGATTTTACTTTTGATGATTATGAGAATGAGCCTGATAAAAATAACTTCATACACACGATTAAATTAAAAAATCAAAACGGAAAGGTATTTTATGATAAATTGACCTACATTTATCTTGAAATGCCGAACTTCAATAAAACCGAAGATGAATTACAAACTCGTTTAGATAAGTGGTTGTATTTTATTAAACATCTTGAAGATTTTCAGACTATTCCATCAATTTTTAAAGATGAAGTTTTCACGAAAGCATTTGAAAAAGCAGAATTGGCAAAAATGGGACAAGCGGAATTGGAAAATTATGAAATGAACCTGAAAATTTACCGAGATTTTAAAAGTACAATTGATACAGCATTTGATGAGGGAAAAATAGAAGGAAAAATAGAAGTTGCTAAAACAGCAAAAAAGATGGGTTTATCAATCTCTGAAATTGCCAAATTGACAGGACTGTCTGAACGTGAGATTAATAATTTGTAAGCTCAATGTACATTCCAAACAAAAGTGTTCAAGCTGTACTGAGGCTCAGCTAACTTGTTGATTTTCAATCCAAAATTTTACATATGCCGTAGTTTGAGGAAAGTATTTATAGAACACAAATGATTCATCCTATTTAATCACCATAACTTTCTCAGTTTGAATAATATTTCCGTCTTTTGAGATTTTCAAAAAATAGGTGCCTTCATTTTGAGCAGATAAATCAAAAACCACTTCTGCATTCGTTCTTTGGTTACGTTGCCACGTAATTCTTCTACCCCAAATATCAACTAATTCATAATCAGCTATTTCTGGGTTTTTAATGTATAAATATCTATTGGTTGGATTGGGATAAACTAAATAGTTTTTGGGTTCTTCGGTAGCGGTAATCAGAAACTTGGTAGTATTTTTCAGCCACTTCAATCCTCCCGTATTAACCCCCAACATTAAATCTGGAATGAAATCATTATTTAAGTCTGCCACTGCCACAGACAGCATTCCCCCCAAGTTTTGTTGTGAGTATTTCTTGTTGTATTCATCAAAAATGTTAGTGCTATCGGCTACAAATTTATTCAAGTTTTGTTCTGTGATATTTTTGTAAACCTTCACGTACCCGTTACGTCCACCCGTGATGAGTTCGTTTTTACCATCTCCATTCAAATCCGCTGTGGCTAAGGATACATTGCCAACGGTATAATCTGCTACAATGCCGCCAAGTTGTTCATTTTCAAGAGTATATATGGGTCTTTGGGCAGTGCCAGTATTTTTGTGGTATTCTATTCGTCCACTTCCTTTGCCTAAGATTAAGTCTTTAAGTCCATCTTTATTTAAGTCAAAAAATAAAGGGAAATCACCATTGGCTAAGTACTGGACTTGGGGTAAAACAACGCTTTCAGACAAAGTTAAATTAAAGGCTTTTCCTTTGGCGGCTTTGTTTGGAATGTATCGAATATTCGCATCCACAAACGAATTCGATAGAAAGCCCAAATCATCCACCCCGTCGCCATTCATGTCAGTTACAAATGGTTTAATGTCAAATAGTTGTAGGGTTTTTGATATGTTCAGATAATCATTGTTGGATAATTCAAAAGTACCGTTGCCTTTATTTTCAAAAAGATAGATACTTGCCCGATACCCAGCGTCACCTCTTATACCCGCATTACCAACCAATAAGTCTTGGTCGCCATCTCCATCAATATCAGCAAAAGCAGGACTGGCATTTTCGCCCAAATCCAGCATGGTATTTTGCAATAAATTTTTCTGGGTAAAACCAAAATCAGGCTTATCATCTTTTCCTTTATTTTTGTAAAACCATGCTGAATTTTGATAATCTACCGTTTGCAAAGCATTATCCGAACCATTCGGTGCAACCACTAAATCTTTGATACCATCAAAATCTAAATCTTCAAAATAAGCAGCAGGAAATACCGAAAAATCAACGGGGTAAGTAGTAGGAAAGCTGTAATTTGCCGAAGTAAAACGGGCTTGAGATGATTTTCCTGTATTGAACAAGGAAGCCACTTTATTTTTGGTGACGTGTCCAAAAAGAATGTCTTTAAGACCATCGCCGTTGAGGTCTAAAAGTAGTAATGAATTGCCCGCATGAAGAATTTTAGCTGTTTTTTCAGTTCCAGAGAAAGGGTTTTCGAGTGGCACTGGATTGTCTCCACAAGGCTGATTAAAAACAATATCATCAAAATGCTCTTTGAAAAAACCACCCCAACAATCCCCAACCCGTCTGAATTCTAAAGTGTTGGCATTTTTATAATTTTCAATACTGAAATTACGATGAAAGAGGGTGAAATTTCCTGAAAGGTCAAAGGTTACTACATCGTCATCGCCATCATTATCCACATCTGCAATGGCAGGTATATCCGTCGAACTCACATATAAATTTTGTTTACCAGAGTATCCCGTTGTACTCAGAGGATTAGCTATTAGTTGAAAAGCTAAAGTATTATTTACAGAGACATTTCTGAAGACTTTGATGCCTCCGGGGGTGTAAGTGAAAATATCCTTTTTGCCATCACGGTCATAATCCCGCATCAAAAACCAGTTGCTAACACTCGGAAAGGCATTTTCGTACATCGAAGCATATTGCCAAAAATATTTGCCAGTGTTGTCTTGTTTTGCTAAAAATGTGTAGAGTTTCTGAGCAGTTCTATCAAACACCACAAGGTCATCAACACCATCATTATCCAATTTGCAAGTAGAGAATTGGGGTGCATTCAAACCGCCTGCAAAACCATTGGGCAATACCTGTCCGTTCTGAACGATTTGTAGTCCGTTATCATACTTAAAATTGAATTCTTGTGCTAAAATAGCAGTAGAGCATCCCAAGATGCCGAGAATGACCACTAATTTTAAAGTAATAACTCGTACCATATATCGGTTTTATTTTTCAAAAGAGTAATTTCGTGAAAACTTTAGAATTATAACGAAAAAACGCATGATTTCGCTTATTGAATTATACCAAAAATATAGAGAATGTTCGGGTGTATCAACCGATACACGGAAAATAGCCTCAGACTCTATGTTTTTTGCTTTAAAAGGACCTAATTTCGATGCCAATACTTTTGCTGCTCAAGCCTTAGAAAAAGGAGCAAGGTATGCCGTGGTGGATAACCCCGAAGCAGTTACTAACGACCGCATTTTATTAGTAGAAGATGGTCTTTTAGCTCTTCAAAAATTAGCTAATTTCCATCGCAAGCAACTCAATATACCTTTTGTGGGTTTAACGGGTTCAAACGGTAAAACCACTACTAAAGAATTAATAAACGCCGTGTTGAGCCAAAAGTTTAAAACTTATTGTACTCAAGGAAACCTAAACAATCATATTGGTGTACCACTCACGGTTTTAGCCATTGATGATTCGATAGAAATTGCTATTATTGAAATGGGGGCAAACAAGCAGGGAGATATTAAAGAATTAGTCGAAATCTGCGAACCCACACATGGCTTTATCACCAATATCGGGAAAGCCCATTTAGAAGGCTTCGGCGGGCTTGAAGGCGTAAGAAAAGGAAAAGGAGAATTGTTTGATTGGCTTGCTCAGAATAACCAAACTGTTTTTGTGAATGTGGCGTCTGTACCTACCTATGAGATGGTTCAAGAGCGTTCGGGGTTTCGAGAAATCATTAGTTATACCACTGATACCAATCGTAGATTCCCGACGGTAGTAACGATGCAGGACGAAATTCCTTATGTGACTTTTACCGAACGAGATGGCGGCTATTTTCAATCCCACCTCACTGGATTATATAATTTCCAGAATATGGCTGCGGCTATCAGGATTGGACAATTCTTTGGGTTGGAATTACCAGTTGCTTGCCAAGCCGTTGCCGATTATGTACCCAATAATAATCGTTCTCAATTTATTCAGAAAGGCTCAAATATGGTGTTGATGGATGCTTATAATGCAAACCCATCGTCTATGTCTGCCGCCATTAGTAATTTTAATAATTTGAAAGCCGATAAAAAAATGGTCATTTTGGGCGATATGTTTGAGTTGGGAGAAGATGCCGAACAAGAACACCGAGCCATTGGCGAATTATTAGCATCGTGCCATTTTGATAAAATATTGTTAGTAGGTACACTCATGGAAAGTGCCGTACAAGTTCTGCCCATGATGCAAGTATTATATTTTCCTGATAAATTTGGTTTACATACTTGGTTACAAGATTATCCACAAACTGATACCCATATTTTGGTGAAAGGCTCAAGAGGTATGGGGTTAGAAAGTGTTTTGCCATTTTTAGGAGAGTGAAGGGGCAGTTATCAGTAAACAACTACCTGTAACCAACCGTTAGGAGAGATAATTATTCATTAATCTCTGTTCACTATTCTTTATTCTCTACTAACTGCTAACTGTTTACTGATTCGCCGTTTACTCATTTTATGGACCATTTACTAAATCTCTGATAAGTATTATAAAATCAATATGTTACATTTGGATTTATTTACCTTTGCAGGCGTTCGAAGGTTAATCTAAAAAATCAAAACAAACCACCCAACGAAATCATGGATAATTATTCATCAAATAACAACCCACAAAAATCAGGAAGTAATAATGCCCTCAAAGCAGGCTTAGCAGTAATGACTCTACTGGCTGGAGGTTTAGGCTATATGTTGTTTCAATCAAAAGAAACCGTTACGAATCAGCAGGAGGTAATTAGTACAAAAGTGATGGAGTTAGCTCAGACACGGACTAAGTTAGACTCAATTACGGTACAATTAGACGCTCAAATTGCTGAGGTACAAAAATTGGGGGGAGATGTTACCGAACTACAAAAAGCTAAAGCCGAGTTAGAACAAGATAAAAGAGACTTGCAGAAAAGTTCAGCGGCTGAAATTGCCAGTGTAAAAGCAAAATACGAAGGAAAAATTAAAAATTATGAGTCTATTTTGGCTTCCAAAGAACAAGAATTAGTAAAACTCCGTGAAGAAAATGGAGTGTTAGCGAATGAAAATCAATCTTTAACTTCTGAAAATTCAAACCTCAAAACAGAAAAGCAAGGTTTAGCCCAAAGTGTTGAAAAAGAAAAAGCTGAGAAAGAAGAAATTGCTTCTAAAAATAAAGTTTTAGCTGAAAAAGTAACTAAAGCGGCTGCTCTTCGTGCGGAATACGTAAAAGTCATTGGCATCAACGAAAAGGGTAAGGAATCAGAAGAGAAACGTTACAGAGCGAAGAAATTAGCTAAAATTAAAATTGTTTTCCAATTAGCCAAAAATGATGTAACTGAGCAAGAGCGTAAAACCGTTTTTATTCGTGTTCTCGACCCTGACGGTTCAACGATTTTTGATTCGGCAACGGGTTCAGGGAATTTTACTTATAACGGACAGGAATTAGCTTATACTACCCGTGGAGATTTGAATTATGATAATGAAAATCTCTATATCGAAATGGTTTATAGTCGTGGAGGAACTCTTTACCGTGAAGGAAAGTATAAAGTAGAGCTCTATGCCGAAGGTTTTAAGATTGGCGAAGGTGGTTTTGAAGTGAAATAATCATAACAGAATAATACAAAATGAAAAGCCCTCGGATATTTCGAGGGCTTTCATTTGGTGTTATTTTCTCAGGTAAATATGTAGGAGTTAGTTCTAAATCCAAGACACCGTTACTGTCCATACATGAAACTGAAAGGTATCAGATATTAATACTGTAAAAAGACCTCGTAATGTCGTACCATTGGACTCTTCTTACTTTATGGAGCAAGGTACATATTATAAATTCTATCTTTATCCCTCCACCCAATTGTTATGTTATCATTGGTAAAGGAAATAACTCTGAGCGTGTAGTTTTCGTAACCTTTAACTTTCAAATAGATAAACTTATTTTCTTCATAAATATCTTCAATTTTGATTTCCTTCACGTAAGTGTCAGTCTCTTCAATATCGGTACTGTTTCTGCCGACATAATTTTTTTGATAAACCGAAAATTGCTTTTTACCCTTAGTTAGCATTTTGAAATCTTCAAAGTTGGGTAATTTATTGGAATAAACTATCCCTGATAAAATGGTTTCAGTGGATTTTCCAGATTGGTAATACCCTCCCGCTTGGTTTCCAACGGTTGATTGGTCGAGCATATAAATCAAATTTCCACCCAACATAGCCGCTTGAATTTTCAGTTTCCTAAACGCTCTTTCTTTTACAGTGGTAATATTAGAAAGTACTGTTGTACCTACGGCTTTAGAAGCAATCTCGTCTATTTTAAACAATCCCTTTATTTCTCCTTCTACACGAGTTAGATTCACCTTTTCATAATCATATACGCTTGTAACCTCATTCAAAGAAGTAGCTTCAGAGAATGACTGTACCCTGCCTGATTTGAATCTGATTTTTTTTACTGTATTTTTATAAATAGCAGTTACGACTTCTTCATCAGGAAAGCTATATTCGATTACATCTGGGGCAATTTTCTTTACATTAGCTAATACAAGCCCATCACTTGTAAATATAGAATCAAGTCTTGCAGTTTGTCCCCAAACTGGTTGAACTAAACTAATCAAAATAAATGTATTGATGATGTGTTTTTTCATAGAAATATAATTTTTACTGAATGACAATTTGAAATTAAATCACCCTTCAAATTAATCGAAAAAAATGAAAAACAATAGTATTATAGTTAGGATAAAGGCATTTATAATCAAAATCTAATATCCGTATGTTATAAGAATATTGTATTTTTAATACTCTAAATTATGTTTAAATGATAGATAATTTAACTAAAAAATGAATTATTATAGATAAAACAACCAATTTTAACTATTTATGAAGTTAAAACAAAAAGTTTGTTGTTAATTTTATTAAATCCAAAATTAAGCTATTAATTTTGTGTTATTCTAAGAAAAGCATTAAGATTTAACTGAATAAAAAATGTCAACTCAAACACAACAGTACGTTCCGTACAAAGTAAAAGACATCGCTCTTGCGGAGTGGGGTCGTAAAGAAATTCGTTTAGCAGAAGCTGAAATGCCAGGTTTGATGGCTCTTCGTGCTGAATACGGTGCAGCACAACCTTTGAAAGGTGCAAGAATTGCAGGGTGTCTTCACATGACAATTCAAACGGCTGTTTTAATCGAAACTTTAACGGCTTTAGGTGCGGATGTAACTTGGTCATCATGTAATATTTTCTCTACCCAAGACCACGCTGCTGCGGCTATTGCTGCTGCGGGTATTCCTGTGTACGCATGGAAAGGTATGAACGAAGAAGAATTTAACTGGTGTATCGAGCAAACGTTATTCTTCGGAGAAGAGCGTCAGCCATTAAATATGATTTTAGATGATGGTGGTGATTTGACTAATATGGTTTTTGATAACTATCCTGAGTTGATTGACGGTATCAAAGGGCTTTCTGAAGAAACTACTACTGGGGTTCATCGTTTATATGAGCGTTTGAAAAACGGAACGTTATACCTTCCTGCTATCAACGTTAATGACTCAGTAACGAAGTCTAAATTTGATAATAAATACGGTTGTAAAGAATCATTAGTGGATTCAATCCGTCGTGCTACTGACTTAATGTTAGCTGGTAAAGTAGCAGTTGTAGCAGGTTATGGTGATGTAGGTAAAGGTTCGGCTGAGTCTTTACGTGGTGCGGGTTGTCGTGTTTTAGTAACTGAAATTGACCCAATTTGTGCTTTGCAAGCGGCAATGGACGGTTTTGAAGTTGTTACAATGGACGAAGCAGCTACTCGTGCAAATATTTTTGTAACGGCTACTGGTAACTTACGTATTATTCGTGAGAGACATTTCCGTGCGATGAAAGATAAAGCTATCGTTTGTAACATTGGTCACTTCGATAACGAAATTGATATGGCTTGGTTGAACGGAGCTTATGGTTCAACAAAACAACAAATTAAACCACAAGTTGATTTGTATAACGTTGAAGGAAAAGACATCATCGTATTGGCGGAAGGTCGTTTAGTAAACTTAGGTTGTGCTATGGGACACCCATCTTTCGTAATGTCTAACTCTTTCTGTAACCAAACTTTGGCTCAGTTAGAATTGTGGACGAATACAGACAAGTACGAGAAGAAATTATACATTCTTCCAAAACACTTAGATGAGAAAGTGGCATTCTTGCACTTAGCACACATCGGAGCGAAATTGGAGAAATTAGAAGACGAGCAAGCTGAATATATCGGTGTTTCTGTAGAAGGACCATTCAAAGCTGAACATTATCGTTATTAAGATTTCTTTGAGAAATTATCAAAACTCCTTACTGGATTATTCTGGTAAGGAGTTTTTTTATATCTAAGATGACAATATTGTTCTACTTAATAAGTACATTTACGAATATTTCACAAATTTTAATTTTAAGTGTTATGTTAGTAGAATTTAGTGTAGGTAATTTCCGCTCATTCAAAGATATACAAACATTAAGTATGGTAGCTGCTCCAATCAGTTCTAAAAACAAAGAACTTGATGAGCAGAATACTTTTCAGGCGACTCCAAAATTGAGATTGTTGAAAACAAAAGCTATTTATGGAGCTAATGGTAGTGGGAAGAGTAATTTGGTTCATTCAATGTGGACTTTTAACGCATTTATTTTACACTCAATACAAACAGATATCCTAAGTAATTTATTTAATAACTTATTTAACTTACCCTTCTTTTTCTCAACTGAATCTGAGAATGAACCATCCTTTTTTCAAATGATTTTTATTGCAAATGAAGTAGTTTATAGATATGGTTTTGAAACAAATGCAACAGAAGTTGTTTCAGAATGGCTTTTTGCAACTCCTAATCAACGAGAAGTCTCTTATTTCAAAAGAGAAGGTCAAAAAATTGATATTAATGAAAAATACTTAAAAGGAGCCAATAAAATCATTAATCTTTTAGGAGAATCGTCTCCTATTTTTAAAAAAACTACACTTTTTTTATCCATACTTTCTTCATTGAATAATCCTGTTGGTTTAACATTGGTTAATTATTTTAATAAATTTTTGATAGATATATACAATTCAGATTTTGGAAATTTGCACGAAAAAAAAAGAGATATAGCAAAGTCAAATTTTGTAAAAGGAACTTTTAGAAATCAAACAAACCAATTGTTGAAATTTACTGATAATAGTATTGTTGAAGTTGGAACGGTAGAGCAAAAGAAAATAGATGAAAAAATAAATGGAGATGATGACAATGAGGAGGTAATTGTATTGGGGGGTAAAGTATTTAATAATGATAATAAAGCTTTGAGTGATATGGTTTTATTACCTTTTTTTGAGTTTGCGTCTGAGGGAACAAAAAGAATATTTGATACAGCTCCATTTATTTTTGATTCATTAGAAAATAGTCTTCCAATAGTAATAGATGAATTCGACTCAAAACTGCACCCCATTATCACAAAAAAAATTGTAGAACTGTATAACAAAAATGGAAATAATGCACAATTGATTTTCGTTACTCATGATACTAATTTACTGGATTCTAAGTTGTTACGTCGTGACCAGATAGCTTTTGTAGAAAAAGATAAATTTGGAGCAAGTCATTTGTATGATTTAGTTGAATTTAAAGGCGTA
>JALONS010000327.1 GCA_025454855.1 Arcicella sp. | reverse complement strand
CAGTTGAGAATAGCAACGTCATAAACGGCTTCAATTTGGTGTATTTCAAAGGATTTTGCTAAAAATGCAGGTAATAAATCATAATCAAAGTTGCGGTTCAATCTAACCTTAAAAGTAAAATCATTAATCGTTTGAACAGGTGGAATTTGAGAAGTGGAATCTCCTGAAGATTTCAATAAATGATGGGTAGTTCTGCGTAGAGCAAGGTTTACTTTTTCAGAAAAATCGTGATGGTTTGACTTTCCTGAAACACTCATAAGCCTATCGAAAGATAACATCGAAAGGCTTATGAATACAATCAAAAATATCCATTTGGCTTTTGTCATAAAAACTCAACAACCCTCTTCGGAGTTCTTATTGAAAAGGAACTTACTCATAAATTTGACTAAGTTATTTCTTAGTAAAAATACCCTTTTGGCGGTATAAAACTTTTTATCAACGGGTTCTATTACCAGTTCATCACCCAAGTTAGCAAATTTCAGCACCTGAGAAATCTCAATTTCTGTTAGTTTATTATTAGCATTTGAGCTGCCCAAATGTACAATTTTATTATCTCTTTTCAGATATATTCTAAACGGAATAACAATATTGCCCTTTCCATTGGTGTCTTCTACTACCATTCTAAGCATCCCCTTAGA
The DNA here is from genome assembly GCA_025454855.1 of Arcicella sp. Taxonomy (GTDB): domain Bacteria; phylum Bacteroidota; class Bacteroidia; order Cytophagales; family Spirosomataceae; genus Arcicella. Next base: position 4,048 of record JALONS010000327.1, on the reverse strand, counting down.
GCTGAGAGAGAACTGCTCGTAATTAATGGGTTCACCATTAATTAACAGAGGGTTATTTTTTGCCAGAGCAATGCCTGATTGAGTTGTTAGTAACAAAGTTACAAGGACAACAAAGCCCAAAATACCTTTTTTCATGATTCTTAGAAGTTTAAAATACCAAAATTTCATTATGAGGAAGTGCGTATTGTTTATCCGTAGTTAGTACAAGTACATGGTCGCCTTTTTTACACTTTTGTAAAACCTTTTGGATGGCTATTTTCTTTATTTGTGTTTTAGAAACCAGCGTTACCGTTCCTGTTTGTTTATCTCTAATAGCAATTTGAAACAAAATGGGTAATATCGCTTTCGTTTCTTTAGGGGATAATTCAACGGTACTGACTGATAAATCGCCTTTGGTGGTGATAGAAACAGAACACTTGCCAGTGGGGGAGTAGTCATTTACGAGCATCCGATTGTTTAAAAATATCGCCGAACAACTATTGAAATTATCTTGTCCGATACTGAAATAATGAATCAGACAAAAGATGATGGTAAAACCAAATGGAATGATTTTTTGCATGACATTGATTGTTGAATTGATGGAAACAAAAGTAAGGTCAAGGAGAAAATAAAACTGAAAAGTTCTGTAAAACAATGTAAATGAATTGTAAAAGTTCATTTTAAAACGAGAAAAGGCTTTCTATTTGATGTAGAAAGCCTTTTCTTTATTTACCAAGCTACCGTAACTGCCCCTTCTTTCCGTTTTGTTCCATCCTGTGGAAAATACTCAGGAATGTAGGTGATGACCCAAGCAAAGGAATCGGGTTTCACCAAAACACCTTTGTATCTACCGTCCCATCGGTCTTCTGGGTTTTTTGAAGTAAATACTAATTCACCCCAACGGTTATAAATTTTCAGGTCGTATTCTTTAATATAAAATGAAAATACCTGAAAACTATCATTCAAATTATCTCCATTGGGGGTAAATATATCAGGTACTAAAATGGCAGGGTCGCAGCGGTCAATCACTTTCGTTTGGGCAGTAGTTGAACAACCCGAAGTATTCGTAACCGTTACGGCATAATTGCCAACTGAAGATACTGAAATTTGTCGGGTAGTTTCGTTAGTAGGTTGCCACCTGTACGTTAAACCAACTCCTCCGCCTGCATCTATCCTAATGGGCAATGCGGCAGGTACACAAAAAGGAATTTCCGAACGCAACGAAATAAAAGGAGTGGGTAATATGGTTACTGAAATAGTGTCAGTATTTCTGCAAAGCCCTTTCGTAGCGGTTAAAATATACCTCCCCGACCTTTCTGGAACAATCGTCGGAGTAGTTTGTCCGCTATTCCAACGATACGTAACATTTTGTTCGGGGGTTGTTAAGCCAACCGTATTATTGTTTTCTCTACAGATACTTCTATCTGGTCCCAAATTAACGATTGGAGCGTCCAATACGGTTATTTCCTGATTAGCTTTTCCTGTACAACCATTCAATGTTAATTCATAATTAACGGCATAAACCCCAATTGCCGAAGCCCTAAATACGCCCGTAGCATTTACGTTTGAACCTTGCCACGTTCCCCCCGAAGGACTACCCACCAATTGGGTTGGATTAGGCGTTAGGCACAATCTGCTTGGTGCGGAGATACTTACTCTGGGCGATACCTTAAAGGTTACTCGTGTATTAGCGGTACTGATACATTTTCCATCGGTAGAAGTTACCGTTACGGTGTAAGTGCCACTTTGAGTAACATCAATATTCAGCGTAGTAGCTCCTGTGTTCCATTTAATACTGCCATCGATATAATTTAATGGGCTGAGGGTTATTTTTTCACCTTCACATTTATTAGTTGGAGCGGGTAATAAAGAAATGGTAGTTCGGGCAGTTTTATCGAGCTTTACCTCATTACTCGTAAATCTACAACCGTTATTATCTTTAAATTCGAGGTAATAAGTTCCTTCAATTAACCCTCTGATAATGAATCTACCCGTTGAAACAAAAATAGATGACATGGCACCCTGCTGTACAATCGCATCGTTATTATCTTTTTGCCGAAGGACGAAACTGACAGGTCTAAATACACTTGCCGACGATACATTGATAGTAATAGCTCCGTCACTCACGCAGGTAACGGACGAGGGGGTCAAGGTAATATTGGCAGTAGGTAGTGCGGCTGAATTTAGCACTATTGTTGCGGAAGTATCACAAGAAAGTGTACTTCTGATGATAACTCTGTAACTCCCTGCCGTAAGCCCCGTTATAGCATTGGATGTTGCTCCACTAATAGCTACCCCATCTTTGAACCAAGAGAAACTATATGTATCTGTTGGAGAAAAATTGAGTAATTGAATTGCCCCATCATTGGTAACACAGCCTGTTGGTTGTGTTCTATTAACAGAAAAAGACATTCTCGGTCGGATACGAACATTGATGGCATCGTTGCTCACACACGAGGTACTACCGATGGGCGTAGTAACCCTGACGGTATAATTACCTGCCGTTGAAACCGTAATTTTTGAAGTAGTTGCCCCTGTACTCCACAAGAAAGTTGAACCAGTACCTGCTGCATTAGAGGCATCTAACACAATAGGAGAGCCCGCACAAATGAGCGTATCAGGACCTAAATTTAGTGCTTTAGCTTGGGCAAGGGTAACTTTTATAGAATCCACACCTACACATCCTCTACTTTCTACTACTACGGCATAATTTCCTGATTGTCTGACGGTTAAAGTACGTAAACTGTCTCTCGGTAAAAATCTTCTATCTCGAAACCAAAAGTAATTACTACTATCTAAGGTCACTTTTGAATCAAGGGTTGTACTGCTCGCACACAGATTGAGGTCTGGACCCAAATCTGGTTTGGGTTGGGGTTTTACCTCAAAACCTTGCGGTGGTAGCATCGTGTCTGGCTTACAGCGGTTTCCCATATTTACAACTACGTAATATTTACCGGGGGCATCAAAGGTATAACTGGTTTGTAAACCATTATCACCGTCGCCCCCTCGAATGGTAGCAATAGGGCTGCCCGATGGCTTACCGTCGGAAGGTACTTCTCCTCTGTAAAAACGCCAGTCGGTTTTATTATTCTTTAGTTTTTCCCCGCACAAATGATTCGTTTGAAAAGTAGTAGGTGACCCCAAACACGTATCTGCCACCGTGATACCCACACCTTCGTTTTCTTCATTGACGATATTGTAAGTGGTAGGTAATCCTAACTGACTAATTTTTCCATTGAGATTTAACCCTTTTCGGTCGTAATAGTCATTGTTGAGACTTGCCTTTGAAACAGTATCGTTGGGCATTTTGATAACTCCCAAAGTGCTACTACCCTGAACGGCAAGGTAAATCCGTCCGTCAGGTCCTAATTGAACCGAACCATAATATTCTTTTTTGGAAGAATCTATCGTAAATTTAGATTTGGCAATTACCGTAGAATCTCCGTCGGTTAAATCAAAACGTAGTAACGACGAATACGAATTAGGATTTTTGACGGTATCAGCTTTCATAGTGGCAAAAAGTGTTTTACCATCGGGTGAAAACTCAATACCGTAAACCGTAGGTGGGGCAGGTCCTAAATCAATCACTTTTTTATTTAAAAGCTCTCCCGTAGAATCCTTAAAATCATACACTTCTATCAAATTTCTGGCACCTCCCGGAATGGTAACGGCAAATTTCTGCCCGTTCTGAGATACTTTGATATAGCCTTCGCCCTTGAAAGTGCTATCAATTCTTGAGCCTACTTCAATTACTTTTGATATGGAAACGCCGTTTTTCGTAACCCTACGCAGACGAATGCTATCCGTACCGTAGTCGTGCGAAATGACCCAATACGTTGAATCTTTCTTGACAAAATGAGAAATTAATTGTTCGGTTGCAGGCACGTCGTCCATGACTACATTTTTCTCAATGACTTTTCCCTGTCCCTTATTTTGGCGAATATCCACTACGCTGTAAGTTAGCTGTTTGGTGCCGTTGATGTCGGTAGTGGTGAAAACATAATAAATAGATTGACAACCCTGACAACTGGGCTGTGGCACAATCACTGCCGATTGGGTGGAAAAACTG
>JALONS010000062.1 GCA_025454855.1 Arcicella sp. | reverse complement strand
TTTTTGTTCTAAGGCTTCCCGTTCCGCAGGTGATAGTTTCATCACAAAATCATTCACTAATCTCGGTGGATTCGGTTTTGCGGGTATATCTTGTGCATTCAGTGTTGCAGTAAACAGTAAGCAGTAAACAGTAAAAAAGAAATATGTAATTAGTTTTCTGGACATGAAATTATGTGATTGGGAATGTATGCCAAGCGAAGAACGATTTGTGTAAAACGAACAAATAAATCCAATGATTCACTTCATTTTTTCATAAACACAAATCGGTTGAATATAGCACAGAAGGGGGCATTTTATCCGAATGAAATATCATCGGATAACTCGTTGATGTCGTCTGACTGATAGGGGAAATAATGTTTCAATTGCTCTCCTGCCAACTGAATCCCTTTGATTAAACCTTCTGTGAAAAGTCCCTGTGAAAAATGATTTCTGAGGAGCGTTTTGGTTGATTCCCAAAAGTTTTCGGGAACTACTTTATCAATTCCTTTATCTCCCAATACGGCAAATTTTCTATCATCAACAGAAAGATAAAACAATACGCCATTTTGTTGGGCGGTATTCCCCATTCCTAAATTAATGAATACTTCAGCGGCACGTTCAAGGGCGTTTTCTCTTGAACATACTTTTTCAATATGCACCCGAATTTCTCCCGAACTATTTCGTTCAGCCGCTTGAATTGCCCGTACTATTTCGGCTTTTTGGGAATCTGTAAAAAAATTTTGAGGCATTTTGTTTTCGGTAAACGGTGAAAGGGTACACGGTTTACGGTGAACGTTACACGGTTTAAGGAATTTTTGCCGTTTACCGTGAATCGTTCACCGTTTTACCACAGATTATTATTTTGCACCTCCAAAATCAACGGTTGGTGCTTTTGATGCACCTGCATCAGCTTCAAAGTAACCTTTCGTGGCAAATCCTGAGAAACTGGCAATTAGGCTATTAGGAAAAGTAACAATTTTGTTATTGTAGCCTTTTACCACATCATTAAAACGGTCTCTTTCTTCTTTGATGCGGTTTTCAGTGCCTTCCAATTGCGACTGTAACTCCGAAAAGTTTTGTGTTGCTTTCAACTGCGGATAGTTTTCAGCTACTGCCATCAAACGTGATAACGAACCACTCAATTGGCTTTGTGCCGCCTGATATTTCTGGATATTTTCTGGAGTTAGGTCATTGGCATCTAACTTGATTTGCGTAGCACTGGCACGGGCTGATATTACATCGGTAAGTGTTCCTTTTTCAAAGTTGGCAACGCCTTGTACGGTTTTTACCAAGTTTGGAATTAAATCTGCACGACGCTGATAGGCAGTTTGAACTTTCGCCCAAGCGGCTTGTACGTCTTGGTTGCTGGTAGCCATACCGTTTCTAACACCAATACCCCAGAATAATAACAAGGCTGCAATTCCTAATCCGATAAGAAGGTTTCTTGACATAGTTTTGATTAATTTTTAATTTGAATTGTTTGAAATTTGTAAATCAAGAGTTGTAACGATAAAACGTGTATTTAGACACTTTCATGGGTACTTTAATTTGTTGAATAGCTCAAATTCTGTTCAAATGTAGATATTTTTTTGAAATACAAACAAAATCATTTGATAATATTGTGATGGATGGTTGTTGGGAAGTAGAAAACAAGGCTTTTGCTTTACGGATTTTAATCTCGTTTCCACTTACGAATATCCACAATAGGATTGGGATAATCTACGCCCAGCCGTACATCATAACGTTTTTGTTCTTCATTGCTCAATAGACCAACCAAATGCACCTTTTCTGATGGAACTCCCGAAAGCACTGGTAGCCAATGTTTTACGTATTCGCCTTTAGCATCATAATTGGTGGCTTGCTTCAAAATATTGAAATACCGATTTTCTCGTGGGTCATTGCCTACGCCTGCTACGTATAGCCAATTTCCCCAGTTTGAACACACATCATAATCAATGAGTTGGCTCTCGAACCACGCCGCTCCCCAACGCCAGTCTATCTGAAGGTCTTTTACCAAGAAACTCGCCACATTTTGTCTTCCCCTATTCGACATAAAACCAGTTGCCAATAGCTCTTTCATGTTGGCATCAATCAGTGGTACACCCGTTTCGCCCAAACGCCACTTTTCAAAAATTGGGAAAACGCCACCTAATCCTCCCCGATTGGGAGAACTTTTGATGTCGATAGCCTTCCCTTTGGGGGAGGGTTGGGTGGAATTTCCTTTCAATCCTGATTTATGAAAAATTTTATTGCCAAATTTCATTGCCACAAAACGGAAATAATCACGCCAAATTAACTCAAAAATCAACCAGTAGGTAGATTCATTTTGCGTGCGTTCGGCTTCGTATCTTCTGATTTCTTCGTAAATATATCTCGGTGAAATACAACCGTTGGCTAACCACAATGAAAATTTAGAGGAGTAGTCTAAACCCAACATTCCGTTACGAGTTTCTTTGTAAACTTTGAGTAAATCCTTTTCCCAAAAATAATCATGTAAACGCTTGAGGGCTTCAGTTTCTCCGCCTACATACGGGTTGGTGTTTGATGAATTAGTAATGCGTTTTATATCGTTACTTTTAAAAGTTGGACGAATTTTAGCAAACTTTTCGACTTTATTTCTAAACTGGGTGAATACATCGGGCAGATTTTCAACATCCATTGGTAGGTCATCCACATGGTAAAGGGTAGATTGCCAAAAGAATTTCATTTTTCGTCCGTCGGCTTTCAAGCGTTCTTCCACCAAAGCATCAACATCCACTTCTTCTTGCGTGATTTCTTCGGTAGTACAAACTTCATCTACTCCCATTTCTTGGGCTATTACTGGGATAATATCTTCGGGATATCCCGTTTTGACAATCAGCTCTAAACCCATGTTCTGAAGATTTTGACGTAGATTTTCAACCGATTCTTTCAGAAATTGATGTCTTAACTCCCCTGTTTTTGGAAAGCCTAAAGGGTGTTCTATAAACATCCGAGAGTCAAAAATATAAACTGGAATAACATCTGGGGTCTTTTGGGTAGCCTTGAAAAGTGCTTCGTGGTCGTGGGTACGCAAGTCGTTGCGATACCAAATCATTATTTTCATAAAGTGTATCTCGATTCTCCAGAATCGAAATCTGTTAATTTTACGATTCTGGAGAATCGTTTCACACAAATAACACCACCTCCCACCGAAAAGCCCACTTCCAACGAATGGAATATTTTATAAAACCTGCTTGTTGAATGATTCTTTCTAAATCGGCTCGACGAAACGCCCGCCAAACGGATAATTTAGCGTCGTGCTTAACCAAGTAAGATTTCAGAAATAATTTAGTAATCCAAGCGATGGAATGATAGGCAAACCAATGGCGGTGAATATCATTTATAACTATTCCGATACGACTTTGTTTTTTGAATTGTTGCAGCAAAGTCACGAGTTCTTGGTCATTGAAATGATGACAAAAGAGGGTCATTGTCATTATATCAAAAACTTTTTGCTTAAATTCTTCCGAAAAAATATTTTGGTGTAAATAGCTGATATTTTGAATATTAGCCGTTCTTTTTTGGGCAAAATCAATCATAAAATCATTAGCATCAATGCCCACAAATTCAGCGTTTAATCCTTTGTTTTTAGCCCATTTTGCCATTACCATCAACATATCACCACCACCACAACCGAGGTCAGCAATTGTGAGTTGTGATGTTCGATGTTCGATGTTTGAGGTTTGTTTGGGTAACTTTCTACTTTTGCTACGAGGAATTTGAAAATCGAAAATCAATTTAGACAATCCACTCACCGTTACTTGATTTCCCCCTAAGTATTTATTTATCACCGCTAATTCTTCAAGATTCTGCCGAAGGGCATCATTATCTAATTCGAGGTCATCAATTAACTCTTTTTCGTTACTCCGATATGATAGATTTGGCATATATTTGTAATTACGTTTTTGTTGTAAACAAAAGTAAACTTCCAGAATGAGATTATCATTCTATCATTCAAATTTGTCTTCATAGATGTCCCAACTAAAAAAAGTAATTAATACAACCCAACTTTGGTCAATTGCCGTTGGTTTGGTCATTTCGGGCGAATATTTTGGTTGGAATTACGGCTGGGAAACGGCTGGAACTATCGGATTTTTGGTATCTACCTTGATAGTAACGGTCATGTACGTAACCTTCATTTTCTCTTACACTGAACTCACCGCTGCCATCCCTGATGCTGGGGGTACGTTTGAATACGCCAGTCGGGCTTTTGGGTCGGTTGGTGGGTTTATTGCTGCCTTTGCTACCTTAGTTGATTTTCTGCTCGCACCACCCGCCATTGCTTATGCTTTGGGTAGTTACACCCATTTTCTGAATTCAGCAATTCCTGTTATTCCCGTGGCGGTGGGTACGTATTTTGTCTTTATCGCCATCAATGTTCTGGGAATCAAAGAATCCGCTCGTTTTTCGTTGGTGGTTACTATTTTATCGGTATTAGAATTAGTCATTTTTATGGCTATCATTTTTCCATTTTATAAAACCGAAAACTTTTTAGCTCATAATCCGCCCACAATTACCATGGATAGTGTTTTTGCAGGCATTCCCTTCGCCGTTTGGTTTTTTGTAGCTATCGAAGGCGTAGCCATGGTAGCCGAAGAAGTAAAAGACCCGCACACAACCATTCCGAAAGCCTACATTTCGGGGATTCTTACGTTGGTTGTACTGGCTTTGGGGGTAATGATTTTGAGTGCAGGCGTAGGCGACTGGCGACTACTCAGCAGTATTGACTATCCTCTACCCGAAACCCTTGCCATGACTTTGGGCAAAAATAGCTACTGGGCAAAAACCTTTGCCAGTTTGGGGCTTTTTGGGCTAATTGCCTCTTTTCATTGTAATACCATCAGTTATTCCAGACAAATTTTTGCTTTGGCACGGGCGGGATACTTACCCCGTTTCTTGGCTAATGTCAATACTCGCTTCCAAACTCCACACTGGGCGTTGATTGTAGGCGGTTTGGTGGGATTCATTGCTATTTTTACGGGTACTACCAGTCAAATCATCATTTTATCAGTACTGGGGGCAGTTATTATGTACGGCATCAGTATGTTGAGTTTATTGGTTTTACGTACCAAAGAACCACATTTGCATCGTCCGTTCAAAGCTCCATTTTATCCCATTTTTCCTATCATTGCTTTTGTTTTAGCACTGGTTTGCATGATTGCCATTGTGTATTATAATCAGTTTTTAGGAATGATTTTCACATTGGGACTGTTATTATGTCTGGGAGTATTTTATTTATTAAGAAAGAAAAATGCAAGATATTAGCAATAGAAAAGACGTAGAAAATTTAGTAACCACCTTCTACGAAAATGTCCATAACGACCCGCTATTAGCACCTATTTTTGAGATGCCAGCCGAAGAGTGGACTCGTCATCTGAACCGTGCGGTTAATTTTTGGGAAAATTGGCTTTTCAACACGGGCAGTTATACGGGTGGTATGATGTGGGTACACGCCCAAGCTCATCAAACACACGGGCTTTCCACCGAACGCTTTGAGCATTGGCTCACGCATTGGTTCCATACGGTAGATAATCTTTTTGTGGGTGAAAACGCCACTTTCGTAAAAAATAAAGCCTTAGAAATTGGACAGATTATGAACTCAAAATTTAACAAAGCCCCTTCAACTTTATGAAAAAAGCAGTCGTTTTACTACATGGATTTGGAGAGGATTCAAACATCTGGAGCGGATTTGTTCCTTTTTTGCAGAAAGATTATTTCGTCATTTTACCCGACTACGCTCGTTTAAATACCTTAAAAACAATTGAAGAATATGCCGATTTTGTGCATGAGCAAATTCAAGCAAAAGGCTACGAAAAGTGCATCATCATTGGGCATTCGATGGGCGGCTACGTTGCGTTAGCCTTTGCCGAAAAATACGCTAATATGCTTTTGGGCTTGGGACTTTTTCACTCAACTGCTTTTGAAGATTCTACGGAAAAGAAGAATGCACGTACTAAAAATGCTGATTTCATCCTAAAAAATGGTACAGAGCTATTCATAAAAACCTCTACGCCCAATTTGTACGCTGAGGATTTTGCGAAGCATCATCCAGAAATTATTGAGAGACATATTCAGTATGCTACCCAATTTCCTGCGGAAGCATTGGCAACGGGAATGTTAGCCATGCGAGATAGACCAGACCGCAGGCAAGTTTTGAAATCCTTACGTTGCCCCGTGATGTTTATCATCGGAGAGAAAGATAAAAGTGTATCACCCGAAGACGCAAAGTCACAGATAATGATGCCCAAGTTCTTTTCGTCTTCTATTTTAGATAATGTAGCTCACATGGGTATGGTAGAAGAACCCGAAGAGTGCTTGAAATTTGTGCAAAAATTTTTACTAAAATGCTGATGATGAACACCATAGCTTTTCAACATTTATTCTCTGAGGAAAATATCTATTTAATAAAAGATGAGTTTAAGGCTTCTTCTTCAGAAACCTCTACACCAAAAGTTACCGAAGTAATGACACCCAATTTTTATCAGCCCAAAACTAAGGTAATTATTCTATTGAATACGCTTCAACCTGCCCACACTGAATTATTGACTAAGATTCTAACAGCGGTACAGCTCAATTTAGAGTCCGTAGATTTGATAGAGTTAGATAAAATGGATAATATAGATTTAAGTCAGGTATTTAGTCAAAAATCGGTTAAACAAGTAATCAGCTTTGGGATTGATTTAGCAAAAGTACAAATTAACTTTCCGCTAAATAATTATCAAATATCTGAAAATCAGGGCATTAAATTTATCATGTCTGATACTTTGAGCGATTTAGAAAACGATATTCCCAAAAAGAAAGCCCTTTGGACTGCCCTGAAAGCCATGTTCTAAAACCCATGTTTGTATAGCTGTGACACGGCTCAACTAAATTGTTGATTTTCAGCTACAAAATTGAGCCGTACCACCGTTTATTAGGCTACTTCATTACTCAACGTACCAATGCCTTCAATGGTAATATTTACCACATCGCCAGCCAAAAGAGTAAAGTTATTGTCGGGTACAATGCCCGTACCTGTCATCAAGTATGCCCCGTGTGGAAACGACATTTCACGAAATAAATAACCTACTAACTCATCAAAACTTCGTTTAATGCGATTGATTGAAATATTACCCTCAAATACTGTATTATTTTCCCGAACAATAGCGATTGAAATTTGGGTATTGGCATCGATTTTATCTTTCGGAACGTACAAACAAGGACCAATCGCCGCCGCTTTATCATAACTTTTGGCTTGGGGCAAATACAGCGGATTTTCGCCCTCAATATCCCTTGAACTCATATCGTTACCAACGGTATAACCCACAATTTTACCGCTTGAAGTAGCAAAAAGCGTTAATTCGGGTTCGGGAACATTCCACTTGGAGTCTTTCCTGATACGTACTTTTTCCCCTGTACCTACACAGCGAGCCGCTGAGGATTTAAAGAATAATTCGGGACGTTCGGCTTCGTAAACACGGGCGTAAAAATCCGCTCCACCCGAATCTTTAGACTCGTCCATGCGGGCTTCACGGCTACGCATATAAGTTACGCCCGAAGCCCAAATTTCTTGTTGATTGATAGGAGCAACAATGCCCGTAAAATCCCAATCAATATTGGTAAGCTGCTGAACTTCAGTTGATATTTCCTCAAAAAGATTATCCCTATTCACATAAACATCCCAGTTTTGAGCATCGGAAAGGTAAAAATTACCGTCCTTCTCAATGATGATTCCTTGTGTTGTTTTGTATAATTTCATTCGTTTTGAAAGTTAAATTTTCAATAGTTTTATGTACTAAAAATATTTTATTTGTGTAGTGCTGTTGTCTGATGACAACGAAGAATCGAAAATAGTGTAATTTTAATGTTAATCAATGATTTTTTATCCTTGTTATGCAGAAACAAAAAATACTTTTTGTGTGTAGCCAAAATAAGTGGAGGAGTTTGACGGCTGAGAAAATATTTGAAAATCATGAAGAATATACCGTAAAATCGGCAGGAACAGCGAAAGGTGCCAGAATAAAAATCACTGCTGGATTAATAGGTTGGGCGGATATTATTATGGTGATGGAAAAGAAACATCGTTCTCGGATTCAAGAAAAATTTGCTGATTTACTGACTGATAAGACCCTTTTTGTCTTGAACATTCCTGATGATTATCAATTTATGGATGAAGCGTTAATCGAAATACTCATGGCTCGGGTTGGCGAAATTATTACTATATGAAGCTCTACTTTTTCATCTTTACATTCTTTTGGTTTCGTGTTGCTGTGGCGGCTGATTTTGAAATAAATCAGACGGTGCAAAAGGCTTATTCCGAAATTATCAAGACTAAATTGAGTAGTGGCAGAGCCATTTTAGACAACGATAAACACACCAACGGACTGAAAATATACCTAAAAAGCTACGCCGATTTAATACAATTACTCATTACGGAAGACAGGATTTTCTACGAGCAATTTATTGATAACCAGAATAGTAGATTAGCTTTTGTGGAAAATTTAGATAAAAAATCTCCCTATTATCGCTTCATTCAAGCTGAAATTAGGCTGCACACGGCTTTTGTAAAATTAAAATTTGGACATGAAGTAAAAGGCTCTTGGGAAATCATCAAAGCCTATAAATTATTGGAAGCCAACGCCAAGGAATTCCCCAACTTTTTACCCAATCAAAAATCCTTAGGTTTACTGCACGTTTTGATTGGTTCCACCCCCGAAAATTACCAATGGGTAGCTAATCTTTTGGGTTTGAAAGGAAACATTCAACAAGGACTCTCAGAATTACAAAACGTGATTGAAAATGATGATTTTTTCCGTAACGAAGCCCAATTAATTGATTATCTCATTCATGCGTATATCCTAAAATTCACTCCCAACAAACTCGCTGATTTTCAAGATTTTATCCGTAAAAATCAGGAAAATCAACTCTTTCTTTTCTTCGGGATTACTACCCTGATGAAAGAAGGTAATAGCGAGCTGGCATTCACCACATTGGAAAACCGTAAAATTGATAAAAACTATTTACCTTTTCCTTTTTTGGAATATCTCAAAGCAGAAATCTTGCTGCAAAAAGGTGACTATCCAACAGCATCTAAATGGTATCAGAGTTTTCTATCAAAGTACAAAGGCTTCAATTTTGTAAAAGATACCTACTACAAACTTTTTTTATGTTATTGGCTTGAAAATGAAGATATTAAAGGGGTACAATTTCTGCAAAAAGTATCCACCGTAGGCGAAACCATTGTAGAATCAGATAAAGCCGCTGCTAAATTTGCCAATAATTTTTTGGCTCAAAAACCCCAGAAACCTATCGCTCAAAAAATATTGATGAAGGCACGTTTGGCATTTGATGGCGGCTATTATGAAAAGGCTTTAACCCTGCTGAGCAACGCTACTGAAAATAGTTTTTCTCAGATTTCCGACCGTGCTGAATTTAATTATCGTAAGGGTAGAATATTTCAAAAAATGAACCAAATTGCTCAGGCAATTCCCGCTTTTGAGCGAGCAATGGCACTTTCTGAAAATCAAACTTGGTCGTTTGGGGCAAGCTCGGCTTTGCAATTAGGATACATTTACCAAGCTAAAAATGATAAACCAAAAGCCAAAAAGTATTTTGAAAAAGCCATTTCCTATAAGAAACACGAATACAAAAATTCGGTAGATAACAAGGCAAAAGCGGCTTTGAATGAATAACATTTTTTCAATGACAGAATATTGACTACTTTCGTTGGCATAACACATAACCCATTTGGTAGCATGAAATTTTTATACTCATTTTCACTCTTTATTACCCTACTTTTTATACAACAAAAGTCTGACGCTCAGGCTATTAGCTATTACCCTTTCGGAAACGCTCAACAATTATCCATTGCTACCAATCCCACCAAAGTGGTTTGGTTAGATTTACGTTTTCAGATGAATTCGTTTATTTCTTCGCTCAATACCGAACCCGCTATCATGTTTAATTTGGCGTACTCAAAAAATGCTAATTTCTACGCTGGTGGGGGAGCAAACTTAGGTATCGTAGGAGCGGCAGTAGATAACAGAAGGCTGGTGAATGGTTATTTTGGGAGCTTCGGTGTAAGGGCTTATCCATTCAAAGAAGCACCTAAAATGAGTATTAATTTCGAGATTGGACCTTATGTACAATACGACGGTGCCGCAGGACAATTCAGAGCTTGGCTGGGCGTAGGGTATCATTTGGGAGGTAAAAAGTAGAATTTAGATGTTCGAGATTCGATGTTTTTTTACTCGATGTTTGAAGTTTGTTACTCGACGTTCGAAAATCAAACATCGAACATCGAACATCAAACATCAAACATCGAAAACCGAACATCAAGCATCGAAAACCTATCCTACTAAATTTCTATAATCCTCTCTTGACTTCACAATTATCTCGTGAGCAACAGTAGCTCCGTAAACTTCATCAATATCAACGGCTACTTTTTCTTCCCCTGGAATATTTTTGTACGTAAGGAAATAATGCACCAAACGGTCGATGATGGGCTTTGGACACTCCGAAATATCAGTCCATTTTCCGTAGAGAGAATCTCCTTTCAAAACCGCAATAATTTTATCATCAGCTTCCCCTTTATCAATCATTCTGATACCTCCGATGGGAATTGCCTGACAAATAATATCTCCGTGCGTGATGGTTCTTTCGGTCAGAACCAAAATATCTAATGGGTCTCCATCGCCTCTTTCTATATTTTTCCCTGATTTTTCCCGAGCGAATTCTGCCGTATGTTCACCACAATAAGTTTGAGGAACAAAACCGTACAAAGCAGGTACGATATTCGAGAATTTTTGTGGACGGTCAATTTTCAAATAGCCCGTTTCTTTATCAATTTCGTATTTTACTGTATCAGTTGGTACAATTTCAATGAATGCCGTAACAACTTTTGGCATTTCTTCGCCAATCTGAATACCATGCCAAGGGTGCGATTTATAAAAATTTCTTTGCATACTCGTGAGTGGGTAAACAGTACTTGAAATAGAAACTTTAACGGGCGAGGTAGCTGGTTGAGGTTTCTTGATTTTCTTTCTCATGCTGTAAGGTCTTGATTACTGAATACCCGATTAAAATTATGTTTTATTAATTCTTTTAATATTTCAATTCGTACATCTAAATACGTAGATGCAAGGGCAAAGATACTTGATATTGTGCAATTTTTATCGTCTGTTTCTAAAAACAGTTTTTCCTTCGGAATCATGGGAATTACCTTTGTGGCATTGGACGTAGATTTGGATAATGCTGCACCCAAAGAGATATAAAACTGATTATCAAGTAATTGTTGGCAGATTTGAGGGTGATTATTAAAACCATGAATAATCATCGGGACGGTGGGTTTAAGGTGCTTTTTGAGAGCAATAACTTCGGGGAAAGCCCGCACACAATGAATAATAACGGGTTTCTGTAAACTTTCAGCTAACTGAATCTGACGAATAAATACCTCTTTTTGAAAGTTGAAATCTACGGGAATATTTCTATCTAAACCACACTCGCCAATCATCATAACTTTTTGATTTTCAGATTCTTTCAATAGATTCTCAAAATCTTCTTCAACCGTTTCTTCGTTCAAATACCAAGGATGCAACCCCACCGAACGCCACCCAACGTAATCAAGTTTTGGCAAATCTTTTGGGTCATTCAACGCTATGTTCACAATTTTCAATACGTCATTTTCAACGGTCTGATTATGGGTATGAATGTCTATCAATGAAGCCATATATTTTAGCATTAAATTTAGGGACAATATACTTAACAGATAAAGACCCACAAAAGAAAGAGTACATAAGCTATTGAATTTTAGCAAATTACTCATTCACTTTTCGTTCAATCCACTAAAAATGCAAGCGTATCTGCACTTTTCCCTCTGAACGATGCGATAGAGGAATTTCTTCCAACCCCGAACTAAAAATACCGCCATCAAATAAATCGGTTCTTGCCCAACGCAACCACACATCTACATTCCGAGAAATTTTGTACTGTGCCATCAAATAATGCCTAATTCCATGTTGATAATACGCTGGAAATGCA
Organism: Arcicella sp.; assembly: GCA_025454855.1. Classification (GTDB taxonomy): domain Bacteria; phylum Bacteroidota; class Bacteroidia; order Cytophagales; family Spirosomataceae; genus Arcicella. Next base: position 17,814 of record JALONS010000062.1, on the reverse strand, counting down.
AACGCATACAAAACATCTTGCTCATAAAAATACTGCCGATTATCGTAATCATCGGTTTTGAAAAACGCTAAACGCCCTGAAAATGAGAGCTTTCCAAAATCGGCATTGACATCTTGAGCCACGGCGAAACCTTGCGTAAGTGCCTGCCCGTCAAACTGAAAAGTGCTGTATGATATTCGGGTTTGAATATTCCAAACCTTAGAAAATTTGTAATCTAAATTGGCGATTAAAACTCTTCGAGTTCTATCTCTTACAACGGTAATTTCACGGGTTTTCTCTTTGCCTTTATCAAAATATATCTCCGTGATTTTGGTATTATCTTCTTTGTTTTCTTGCCTAAATTGAAAGAAAACTTGCCAATGTTTTTGGGGTTGATACGTCAATCTTCCTAAATAATCAAAGCCTTTCGTGGGTAATTTATCCACCAAATACCGATACCAAGGAAACTGAAAATAATCAACATAAGCCGCCACCGACCATTGTTTATTAAAAGCGTGTTTTACGCCTGCGTACAAACCCGTCTCGTTGATATTTCGTGAGTTTTCAGAAAAACCATTGGCATAAAAGCTATGGAAATCACGGTCATACTTTCGGAATAAAATCGAAAAATCTGTTCGTTTCCCCAAACTTGCCATTGCTCCAGTAACTACTCCGAAACCACCGCTACTGGAGCGAGCTATTTCGCCAAAAAAGTTGATATTCTGATGGTTATAATTGTAATGTAAGCCCGTCAGTAAGTTATCTGTTCCCGAAAATTCATATAAATTATACTCTTTTTCGGCTTTCTGAATGGGTTTATCAAACGTAGTTTTTAAAACCGTAAAACCAATTTGAAGTGTATTACCTTTATTTTTGAAGGTTAAATCTGCTCCTATGTTTTTTTCTAATAAACTACCTTTATCAGCAATTTCTGAGGGTGTTCGGTGCAAGCCAGAAGTTTGTAACGACGACGCAAATACCCAATTATTGGCATTATCCTGCACAATGTTGGCATCTCGGAACAAATGTGAGTAAAAACCCGTGATGGCAAACTTCCCCAACTGATAAGTAGCAGCAGCCCCTCTAAAAAAGTTATTTTCTAAAGCCGAGGTATAAGGGCGAAACCTTGCCCCAGTTGTAGCTGATAGTCGCCGAGCGTAATATTTTTCCAACGTCCTTTATTTTGAAAATGTACATGAAACGATTTAAAATCAGTGAGTTGCGTTTCACCTTCATCTTTTTCAAGAGTAAAACCCAAACTAAAATCTTTGGCGGCGTACATTTTGTACCGAGCGTACAATTTCATTGGCGAGCCTTCATAACGCACTTTACTACGTGAGTCGGGTTCAGTAAAACCTTTTTTAGTCTCTAAAATTTGGGCATACCGCAAGAGTAGATATTGTTTTGAACCATCAAAACCATCCGTTAAAGCCCCAAAAGAAAGTCCATCGGGTTTTACTGCCACAAAGGGTACTAACTTGTAAATAGTAGATAAATCAAACTCTGGAATGGCTTGTAACTCATAGATTGACAGTAAGTTACCTGCTTTTTGGCGGTAAGAAAAAAAGGAGTTCAGTTGTTTTTCGGAAAGAATGTAGAGCGATGCTAATTGTTCTCGGCTGATTTTATTCAAGTCAATCGGATTCAAATAATTCTGATAGAGCGACTCAAACAAATCTTCATTTACGCCTCCATCAGGATTGCCCACAATATCTTGAATAAAGTTGCGGATGTTGATTTCTTTGCGTGGGTATTCCTGAGCAAAGCTCTTGAAACTGCATAGTAATACAGTCCATAGTAAATATTTTTTCATGTAGATTTTAAAATAATGATGGTAAGTGTAAGAAAAAACCCATTTTTTCAAATGGGTTCTGGTATTATTAATCTTTATTGATGTTGTTCAGCAGACTTTTCACTCTTGAAGGAGTTAGACCTGTACATTCACATACAAAATCAATACTCATTCCTTTTTTGAGAAGATTGATGGCTATTATTTCTATCCCTTCTTCACGGCTTAACCTTGCCACTTCTTGATAAAAATAGGTTTTCCTAATATCAATTCCTGTAATTGGCATATCTCTAATTTGTCTAATAGTTTCTGATTCTAAATTACGTAATTCTGATAAGATTTCCAAACTGAAAAAGTATCGTTGCAATTGACTGATTTCAGCTACACAGTTTCTAAGATTATTCAGGATATGGGCAATCACTACTTTAGCGTTTTCATGTTTGAAATCGCCTAAAATTGCTAAAATGATAGCTTCTGGTATTTTTGAATCTATTAAGTGATGATAATCAATATTTGAAATATTTAGAATGGTATAATTAAATTTCAAATTAGGATGATTAATAGAATCCTGCATAGTCATTTTCCCTTTTCCAACATAAATCAGTAATTGTTTAATAGGTACATTTTCTTTTCGGCTGAGGGTTTCATAATAATCGAGCATCCGAAAGTGCATCAAATGGTCATTTTTCGTCTGAAACTCAATCTGAATTAAATAATCCTCCTGTCCTGAGACCTTACACGCAAAATCAATTCTACGTTCTTGAGTGCGTTTTATAGTAGAATCAATAGGCTTTATATTTTCTTTACGTATTCCTAATTGTTGAGAGATATAGGGTAAGAATATTTCGATAAAAAGGTCTTTCAACACTTTATCAAAATCTTGATGATTTTTTACTTTTTTATGAGCCATCACTTACATATCAATGAGAACAGAATAGTTTTAAAATTAAGGTAGTAGAAAACTCTTGATTATCAGCTTTGAAACTTACGCCCAACTACTTCCAAGAAATCGTTGGCTTCTTCGGCTGCCATAATCCAATTATACTTGGGAGCTAAAGCCTTGTTCATCAAGTTTTTAGCATCCGTAAAGTTGATGCAATTATCCAAATCTTCGATGGCTTTGTTGTAAGCATTAATATCGCCGTCGAATAATCTACCAATGAAGACAAATTTTTGATTTAAGCTCACACCATCAACTATACTTTTGATGGGGCGACTAAACGCTAAATCAGAAAGGGGCGTTCCCGTACCAATTACTTCTTTTTTGAGTAAATCATTGACTGTGGGTAAATCGTCGGTAAAGGTATCATTGAGTCTGTCTAAACCTGGTAGTTTTACATCCGAAACGGGTCCTTCTTGTTCAAATTTAGCCTGAACTTGTGCCACCGTAGGTAGCGGAGCGTCTTCGTCGTCTAATTCATCCTCATTTTCAAGGTCGAAAAATGATTGCGACATTTTCATAGCTGAACTATCTTCAACTACTGGCTTAGAGGTACTTTTGATGAAATTTTCTTTCTTCAACGGAACCGTTGCCGATAACATATCCAAATATTTATCTGGATTTTCAAATTCACCTTTCTCACCAATTTCATTTAACCAACCCAGTGCGGTTGTTACATACACTTTATCTTCATCCCCCAATTTTTCGGTTAAAGCCTTTGATACTTGCCCATTGATTTTGGTATATTTTGTTAATTGAGCCAAACGTTCTTTGGTCAAGGTAAAATCAGGAGAATCCCGCACAAAATCGTCAAAATGCTTACTTGGGTCTAACAATAAAATAATGGTACGATTAACGGCACTCGTTAGCATTGGCTCAAAATCTTCTCGTTTCACCATGATATGTTGTGAAGCCGTATTCATAAATGTTTTGAGAGCCGCTTTTACGTCTTCGTGTTCAAAGTTAAAGTACGGACTTTTGAAGGCTTCAGTATCTGCTTTCCACCGTTCAAATAGGTCACTTACCACAAACATATTTACCTGAGCAACGTTGCTCAACTTCAATATTTGCTGACCATTGATGGTGGCAGTTCTATTAAAAAAATCATCACATACTTTGGCAGCGTACTGACGTGCGTAGTTTTCAATTGCCGAAAAATCTAACTTCATGCGTTCTAATAAAGTTTTTTTATTTAATGCGGGTGGGTAAATGTTAATGATTAACCTGCGAGGCAACCCTTAAAAGGTGAATTTTAAGCGAAAAGCGATTGGCGAAAAAGCGAATAAATACATCAGAGAAAAATAAAGTTCACTCTATTTTTCTTGAAAACTCCAATCGGTTCATCACATTCCTTAAAGCCTTACTACCTGCGGTTCAATATTATTCAAAATTACATTAATCCTTTTAGTAGAACGCAAAAACTAAACCAAAGATTTTGGAAGCGTTTAAATTTATATTCTTCCTTCAAAAAAAACACTTTCCTCTTGCTATTAAAAGGAAAGTGTTTTTGAAAATTATTCGTATAAAATCTGTAAGAAGTAGCCCCTAACTAATCTCCAATTTCTCACAAGCCTTCATGGCTGCGGTTTGTTCGGCTTTCTTTTTAGAATAACCTTGTCCTACTGAAAACTCTTCGTCTGCCACAAAAATGGTTGCGGTAAACTCTTTATTGTGCTTTGAGCCTTCTTCTACAATATCAAATCTAATCGGTTTTCCTTCTTTCTGAGCCCATTCTATAATCAATGATTTGAAGTTTGGGTTATTTGACACAACTGTCTCTATATCAAAGTGTTGCGTCAATATTTTTTTCATAATAAAGGAGCGAGTAAATCTAAAACCTTTATCTAAATAAATAGCTCCGATGAGTGCCTCAAAAGCATCGCCATACATAGAAGTACGGGTGAGAACGGTTTTACGATTTCCGTCGTATTCTACCAATTTATCTATACCCATTTTTCGCGCTACCACATTCAACGACTCACGGCTTACCATTCTTGAGCGAATTTCGGTCAAAAACCCTTCGTCTTTAAATGGAAATTTTTTAAATAAATATTCTGCCGTAATCATACCCAATACGGAATCTCCCAAAAATTCAAGGCGTTCGTTAGATTCCCTGTAACTCTTCGAGACGGTTTCTTTGGCTACCGAAGCGTGCATAAAAGCCAGTCTATACAAAGTCAGATTAGACGGATTCTCGCCTATGATATGTTCGATAGCATTTTTGAGCTTTTTGTCCTTCGGGTCGCTTGAAAAGAATTCTATAATGGGTGAAAGCATATACTTTTAGGGATTAGGAGTTGGGGATTGGGGATTGAGGAACTACATATTTTCTAATTCCTAAATCCTAACCCCTACCCCCAATTATATTTTTTTGAAAATTACCGTTGCATTATGTCCTCCGAAACCAAAGCCATTACTAAGGGCTACGTTGATTTCACGGGTTTGAGCCGTATTTAAGGTCAAATTTAAGGCATTATCTACCTCTGGGTCTTCGGTGAAGTGATTGATAGTGGGTGGTACAATGCTATGTTGCATCGCCAAAATACAGGCTACGGCTTCTACTGCTCCAGCCCCTCCCAACAGGTGACCAGTCATTGATTTCGTAGAGCTGATGTTCATTTTATAAGCATGGTCTCCGAAACAGTCCACAATGGCTTTCAATTCCTGTGGGTCACCCAATGGAGTTGATGTACCGTGTGTATTGATGTAATCCACTTCTTCGGGCTTGATACCTGCATCATCCAAAGCATCTTGCATAGACAATAACGCCCCGTAACCTTCTGGATGTGGAGCTGTAATGTGATAAGCATCCGAAGAAAACCCACCACCGATGAGTTCGCAATAGATTTTTGCTCCCCGAGCCACCGCATGGTCGTAATCTTCCAAAATCAACGCTCCTGCTCCTTCACCTACCACAAAACCATCACGGTCTTTGTCGTAAGGGCGAGAAGCCGTTTTGGGGTCATCGTTACGCTCAGACATGGCACGCATGGCTGTAAAACCACCTACACTGGCAATGGTTACGGCGGCTTCAGAGCCACCCGTTACGCAAATATTGATTCTGCCTAAACGGATATAATTAAAAGCATCAATGATAGCATTGTTAGCCGATGAACACGCCGAAACCGTTACATAATTGGGTCCACGGAAACCGTGACGAATCGAAATATTTCCAGATGCCGAATCGGCAATCATTTTAGGAATAAAGAACGGGTTAATTTTAGGAGTACCGTCGCCTTTTCCGAAGTAAATCATTTCATCTTCAAAGGTTTTCAAACCACCAATGCCAGACCCCCAGATTACACCTACTTTATTTTTATCGATTTTTTCAAGGTCAAGTCCCGAATCAACGATGGCTTCATCAGAGGCAACAATACCATACTGCGTGAACATATCCATCTTGCGGGCATCCTGACGTGGAATAAATTGAGTTATATCAAAGTTCTTTAATTCACAAGCAATTCGTGTACGGAATTTCTCAGCGTCAAACTTAGTGATGTGGTCACAGCCACTCACACCATTCTTTAATCCTTCCCAATATTCGGGAACATTATTTCCGATGGGAGTCAAAGCTCCGATACCCGTAACAACTACTCTTTTAAAACTCTTCATGAGGATTTCTAATAGTGCTTTAGGCTTTGAGCTATCGACTATCGGCTTTGGCTATCAGCTATTGGCTATGGGTTCTTAATTTTCAAAATGAAAATAATACCTATCACCTAATACTTATCACCAAATACCTATCACCTAATACCCATTGCCTAATGCTTATTGCTAAAAAATTAAAAATGTGCTAATCTGATGTAAAATTATACCTCAAAATTAAGCCATAATTTTACTTTCAAATTAGCACATAAAGAAGTTTCAATTACTTGGCGTTTTCTTCAAGATATGTGATTGCTTGTCCAACTGTTTGGATATTTTCAGCTTGGTCATCTGGAATAGATACGTTAAACTCTTTTTCAAATTCCATGATTAACTCTACTGTATCCAAAGAGTCTGCACCCAAATCATTAGTGAATGAAGCCTCTGGAGTAACTTCTGCTGCGTCAACGCCCAATTTCTCGACGATAATGCTCTTTACTTTTTCTGCAATGTCTGCCATTTTAAGAACGAATTTTGGTTAGAAAAACGGTGCAAAGATGATGATAAAAATTTGATTATCAAACTATTTTTTACACACGTATCACTATAAAAAGATTTGTTTTACTTTTTTTGAGAAAATTAACAATTTTAATTACACAAGCGTACAATTTCGTTAATTACTCTCGTTTTGTTGATGGTTAGTTAATTACTAAAAACATAGCGATGCCGCTCCTAAAAGTCCTGCATCGTTACCCAAAGTTGCTTTTTTGATGGTTAATCCTTGTGCGTGATATTTTGTAAGCCACTGGTTAAGTTTTTGGGTCATTGAGGGCAAAATATAATCAAAAGAAGCCGAAAGCCCACCCCCTACTAATATCAAATTTATATCTAAAATAGCTACTAAGTGACAAAGATTTTCCCCCAAAAGCTCCCCTACTTTTTCAAATATCTTGAGTGCCAAAACGTCTCCTTCGGCGGCAGCGGCTACTAATCCCGTAGTGCTAATAGTACCATCATCAGGTAGTTGGGTTGGTTCTGTAAATGTTTTACGCATATTAGTAGCCATGTCCAAGAGTTCATTTTTACCAATATTTCTTTCTAACACTTTAGCATTTACCGAAGGGGTATGCCCTGGTTCCATGGCGTTTCCACGTCCGCCCGTGAATACTTTTTTACCAATGATGGCAGCTCCGCCTACACCAGTTCCGAGCGTGATGAAAATATAACTTTCATCAATGCGTTCTTCGCCAAAATAGAATTCGCCTAAAGCAGCGGCATTAGCATCATTTTCTAAATAAAAATCCACGGCTGGGAAACGCTTTTTAAGAATCTCGACCAAAGGAACGTTATTCAACTCTGGAATGGCAGTGATTTCAATGGGCATGGTACGAGCCAAATTAATCATACCAGGTAAGCCTATTCCTACCTTATTAATGTGTTTGTGGTCAATGAGTTGTATGGCAATGGCTTCGCCAAGGCGTTCTTCAAAATGACCCGATTTTCGCCAACTCACACTATCGTGGCTATAAAAATTGGAAATTTGTCCTGTCTCGGAATTTACAACACCCATCTTGACGTTCGTTCCGCCAATGTCAATACCTAAATACTCAGTTGCCGCCATTATTTTTCAGATAATAGTTAATAGTGAATGTATGATTAGTTTTTTGGAACTCAAAATTACAGGATATTTTTATATTATTTATCCAAACCTATACTTTTGAGTTGCTCTACTACCTCAAAGACGGCAGGACAAACTCTGGTATTCTCTAAGGTGAGGGGTAAAATACCCGCCATATTCTTACGGTCAGTGTGGGGATATTCTCGGCAGGCCTTCGGACGAACTTCATAAATGGCACAATAATTATCCGCACCCAAGAAAGTACAAGGAGATGAATTCAAGACGTAATCTCCGTCAGAATCAAGGTGTAAATGCTGTCTGATTAATTCAGCAGGGCGTATTCGTAGATGTTTTGCGATGCGGTCAATATCAATATCCGTGAAGATGGGACTGGTAGTTTTGCAACAATTAGCACAATTTAGACAATCAATTTTTTCAAAAACTTTATCGTGTTGCGTATGAAAGGCTTGGTCTAAGTTTTTTACTTTTTTATTTTTAAGTCGCTCAAAGAATTTTTTATTTTCAGGATATTTCAACCGATTGACTTCGTTGAATTTATAAATATTTTCTTGGGAGTATGTCATTATTACTTGATAACTAAAAAAGGTTCAGCAATTTTTATGAATTACCGAACCTTGTAACTATGTTTTAAAAAACGGATTTTACAATAATGCTCTGATTTGTGCTAAATCAGCATTCATAGCCAGTTCATTTGCCCATTCCAATTTTGATTTGAGGCTTTTTGATTGAGTTGGCTTTACTAATTCTTTCGATTTAGAAGGAGACTTTATTTTTCTGCTATTTTTTAATGTATTTACCATATTCAATATTACGATTTTTTCAAAATAATTGCAAAACCGTCATAAGTTTTATTTTTTCTAAATTTCTCAAAATTCAAACCATTGATTCCTAAAAACGTAAAAACATGAGCAAGATTATCAACTTCTCTATTGATGAGAATTTGATACAACCGAGTTCTTCTTTCATCACTACCCCTAAATAAGACAATTGCATCGGGAAATCTATCGAAAAAGAATGGCAATGTGTTTGCAACCGTAGCTAATATTTTTTCCATATCGCCATTTCTACTTTCGGTCATATCGTCAAAGCTACCATCTTCTAATACATCAACTAAGGCTAAATTATAAAATGGTTTCTGATTTGTATTCTGATATAAGACTTTCTTTTTAACAATTTGTTTGCCTAAACTCTCAAAATCAAATGTTTGAGCATTATCTTGAGGAGTAAACTCATAAAATGGTTGATTCATTAGTGTTTCAAATGTGGTTGAACTAAAAAAGGTTCAGCAATTTACGAAAAAAGCCGAACCTTTTGATGTAACTCGAATCTGAGATTCGAGAAAAATATTTACGCTAATTTACCCCTCAAAACACACTCGTCACGGTCGGGTCCCGTTGAGATGAAATTGATTGGCAAAGCTAATTTCTCTTCCAAAAAGGCAATATACGCTGATAATTCGGCGGGTAAATCTTCAAATTTACGAAGTCCCTCCAATGAACAATTCCAGCCTTTAAGCGTTTCGTAAACTGGCGTTACGGTGGTATCAGTCATATCGTAAGGTAATTGTTCTGAAATCGTACCGTCGGGCAATTGATAAGCTGTACAGATGTGGATTTCCTCAAAAATATTCAGCACATCTACTTTCATCATCACCAATTGCGTTACGCCGTTTATCATCATGGCGTATTTAAGGGCTGGCAGGTCAATCCAACCGCAACGTCTCGGGCGACCCGTCGTTGAGCCAAACTCACGTCCTTCCTGACGCATACGCTCGCCCACTTCGTCCATCAATTCAGTAGGGAAAGGTCCTGAACCTACCCGAGTGGCATAAGCCTTAAAAATTCCGTAAACTTCTCCGATATTTTTGGGAGCTACGCCCAAACCTGTACAAGCTCCAGCCGTAACGGTATTAGAAGAGGTTACAAACGGGTACGAACCAAAATCTACGTCTAATAAAGAACCTTGAGCCCCTTCTGCCAAAATAGTTTTATTATCAGTAAGTGCTTGATTAACAACGTATTCAGAGTCCACCAAATTAAATTGTTTCATAAATTCAACGGCTTCAAAAAACTCTGTTTCGGCAGCCGTTAAATCATATTCAAATTGATAAACATCCAAAATCGCTTTGTGTGCGTTTACTAACTTATCATATTTTGCTTTGAAATTGGGTGAAATCATGTCACCTACTCGCAAGCCTTGTCGTGAAATTTTATCCGTATAAGTTGGTCCAATTCCCTTTAGCGTCGAGCCTATTTTAGCATCACCTTTCGCTTTTTCGTAGGCAGCATCTAATAAACGGTGCGTTGGGAGAATGATGGAGGCTTTCTTGGAAACCTCTAAGTTTTCAAGAATATTAAGATTGTACTTTGCTAAACCATCAATTTCTTTTTTGAAAATGATAGGGTCAAGCACTACGCCATTACCGATGATATTCTGTACTTCAGAACGAAAAATACCCGATGGAATTTGGTGCAAAACGTGTTTGAAACCATCAAATTCGAGGGTATGCCCAGCATTCGGACCGCCCTGAAAACGTGCAACTACTTGATATTTAGGAGCTAAAACATCTACAATTTTGCCCTTTCCTTCGTCTCCCCACTGCAAACCTAACAATACATCTACTGCCATTTTTTTATTTAGAAGTTCCCCAAGATTACGTTTAAAAGTCTCCCTTTGGGGCTTAGGGTGGCTTTTCAAAGGTGCAAAGATAAACAATCTAAAAAGAAAAAACTTGATAAGATTTTACTTTATCGTTTGGTCTGCCCATAAATCTATTTCAAGCCTAAAATTATCTTTGATGGCGTAGTCACCCAGATTCTGAAAAAAGTTAATAGAGTTATATTTTATGCCAAAAGCAGTTCGGTCAATATTGATACTTCCTTTGATATTTACTTCATTATCAACTATATTCATCGTGATTGGAAAGCTGATTTTTCGCTGTACATTCTTAATCTTCAACAAGCCAATCGCTTGATTATTAGCGATTTTCTGCAAAATAAAAATTGCTTTTGGATATTTTTCTACATCAAAAAAATCTTCATTCCTCAAATGATTTTGTAGGTCTTTATTTTCATGGCTAATGGTTTTCATGTCAAATTCTATTTGGGCTTTCTGCACGTTTTTACCATTTAAAATCAGATTTCCTACTCCCACGTTGAGCGTACCCGTTGGGGCATAATTTCCTACGGAAGCGTAACCCGTCCATGATAATTTTGTTTTATTGGTATTTACTTTATAGACTGTCTGGGCTTGCGAAGTAATTGATAATGAAACAATTACCGCCAAAATTTTAATTAAGTTTTTCATTTTTATCATTGTTAAAAGTTTGTATTAAGCGAAAAGAGCGATTGGCGAGAAAGCAAGTAATTAAATTGCTAAACCCAACAACTTATACGATTTCTATTTTTCAAGACTGTCCTCTGTTTCAATAATGCCCATTCCCTTATAAATTTTACCGTTTTTGTCTTTTGCCAACACATACCAAAGGGCATCACCGCCGTAGAGATTATCGCCAAATCGGTAGTTTTTCTCGAAAACATAGGTCTTACCTTTTTTCAGGATTCCGTTTTTGCATTTGAATTTCTCAGCAAAATCATCTTTGCTGTACTGCACATTTTTGAACCAACCTTCGGCAGAATACCAGATAAAACTACCAGCGGCAATTATCTCTAAATCTTCTACTTCCGAACGAACAAAGGTGCTGTGTTTCCAGACGTATTTACCATCGTATTCGCCTTTTGTATCATTTAAAACTGGATAGTTGGGATTGGGCGTATGAAAAAGACTAATCGCCACGGGGACTTTCCGTAAAATATCGGGGAGAATTCGAGAATGGTCTGTCCAGCCATTCTGAGCAATAAGTGAGCTATGAAGTAATAAGATAAAAGCAATGGTACTGAGCGTTTTCATGTCGTTATGATTTTTAAATGAACGACACAAAATTCTACCTAAAATTATCTTAAAACGCTCCAAAGTACGATTTGGAACGTCCCAAAACGTGATTTGGGACTAATGATTTGGGATTTTGGACTGCGGGTTTAGGACTAACCTATACCATATTTAATGTTAAACTAAGCCAAAAGCGATTTGCGAAAAAGCGAACAAATAAACTTCTGGAGATGAACGACATATATTGCTTATTTTTTATACACCTTAATCTATTGAGTACAAACAAACGCTCACAGAATATTTATTTCCATTTACCCAACGGATAAGTAATTGTACCCTGAAGCGTAACGAGTGAAACCGTCTGGGAAGCTAAATCAGCTACCAGTAATATATCAGTTTGAGTTTGATAATCGTAATTCGAGAGCTGTTTTTGGGTATTAATAATAATTGTAGTGGGCGTAACTGCCTTTGCCGTTAGGCACAAACAAGGTTTTTCTTTTTTATATTTATTCAACTCAATTAACAACTCTTTGGTATCATTGGCTTTATCTTCTTTTCCCCAACCAATCATTTTGTTCATCCACGCATTGTACTGCGGACGATACGGCTCAAATTCAAAAATTAAATCAGGATATTTTCGTAACATCTCAGCCCCATTTTTAAACATTTGAATATGACCTGGGTCTAAAAACCCAACAAAATTACCGCCCCAAGTCATTCCTTGCGAGGCAGTCAGTTCATTCAATGGACGATACAACGATAAATCATTGGAAATTCGGTTTCTTCTGAAAACGGCAAAGTCTGCGGCAAAACCAAAATTGTGCATTGAAATTGGGGAAGCTGTCTTATTTTTAGAGAGATACTTTTGTTGATTAGCCATTGAACGTAAATCGGAAATAATTTTTACCGAACCGTTCAAATTTCTCATTATTTGATGAATAGAATCACGCTTTGATAAAAATATGGCTCGTTCATCAGCCAATAGTTTTTCCCAACGAGTAAATAAATAGCGTGGTTGAGTAGCTAAAGCCCACAAATATTCCTGTTCTTGCCAAGTTAAACGAAGGGCTTGATTGGCTGATACATTCAAAGATTGAGGACGTTCTTCGTTTTGTGCAGTTACACCTGCCCAATTTAATTTATTTTGTGCATCATTAATGGCAACAAATACCTTGCGGGGCTGCAAATTTTGTTTGAGCAAGGTATCCGATAAATAAAAAGGCTGCACGACATCTTGGACACTTAACTCACTGATATGCCGAGTAGTATCGCACGAAAAATCTCGCCAAGTGGTTTCATCTTGGAATAATTTATTCGTTCTTTCAATCAGATTACACGCCCAAAGGGAAATACAAGTTAGGAATATTTTAAAAAAATTTCTCAAAAGAAAAGCTATTAAAAACATACGTTTTTTAGTGGTAAAAAGGAATTAGGAATTATAAATGAAGCTACATACTTGTTAATGCAAAACCGCTGACAGGGTCTTCGACCGCTGTCAGGGTACATATTCCAACCCTGACAGCGGTCGAAGACCCTGTCAGCGGTTGATTTTCTTTAAAAATAGGACTTGTATTAACAAGTAAATAATTCCGATTATAAATATTACGTCATATAGTAAGGGCGTATCGCATACGCACCATGCAATATCAAATAATTAAACCCAAATATATGATTAAATCATCTGTCATTTATCAATATTATGCTATAATTCTTGAGCAGCGTCAGCGTCTAAAACGACTATACTATGGTCTATTTTTTGGAAGATACTGGCAGGGAATTGCTCAGAAATCATTTCCGTCAATGCTTTTTTGATAACCTTCGCTTTCCGTTGTCCGTTGGCTATCAAAATGGGTAATTTGGCTTCTTGTAAATGGGCTAATCCTAAAGTGATACCCTGAGTAAGAACGGTTGGTTTAGTAAAATATTTCTGTCCGACTTCTTTTGTAATTTCCTCTAAATCAGATACATGAGCATACACATCAAAAGGCGTATTTGGTTCATTTAGAGCGATATGCCCGTTCATTCCTACGCCTACCAACATGACATCTAAACCACCTTTTGAAGCGATGAATTGATTTATTTTATCACATTCAGCGGTCAAATTTTCTGCCTTCGCATCAAAATATTTTATCCTCTCCGACGGTACATTCAACTGTATAAATAGATTTTGATAAACGCCATATTTGCACGAACCTTCATCGTTCTCATCCATGCCAACCCACTCGTCCAAACCCACAAAAGTACATTGTGTAAAAAGACTGGGGTCTGCTTTTACTAAGGTTTTACACACGCCCATCGGAGTATCGCCCGAGGCAATACAAATGAGGGCTTCGGGCTTTTGTTGTAGTACATCAATGATAATTTGAGCGGTTGCTTCTGAAAGTGTTTGGTAATCGGAGAAAGTTTTGACTATCATATTTTTTCGATTTTACACAAAAAACCACGAGCGTTGAAACTCGTGGTACAATTTACTTTGGAAATTTCATTTTATAATCCACATCTACTTGCCCTTTCGTAATTTTAGCGAGTTTATTTTTCAACATTCGCTTTTTGATAGGGTTTAGGTGGTCGGTAAAAAGTATTCCGTCGATATGGTCGTATTCATGTTGAATGATTCGGGCGGCGAGTCCTTCGTATTCTTCGGTATGTTCTACCCAATCTTCATCAAAATACCTAATAGTCACGTATTCAGGACGATACACATCTTCTCGAATATCGGGGATTGATAAACAACCTTCTTCAAACCCCCAATCATCACCATCTTCTTCCAAAATTTCGGCATTGATAAATACCTTCTTAAAGTCAATTAATGAGGGGTCTTTGTCACGTTCTTCCATATCTTCGCCTTCATTAAACGGGCGACCATCCACTACAAACATCCGAAGATTTAACCCGATTTGTGGGGCAGCCAAGCCCACACCTTTGGCATTATACATGGTCTCGAACATATCTTCTGAGAGTTTTTTCACATCAAAAGATTTGTCAATATCAACCGCAACTTTTCTCAACACGGGGTCTCCGTAGGCAACTATGGGGTAAATCATTGGTTTGGTTATGTGTTATTGGAAATTAGTTATTGGTGGATTTTTTTGTAAAAACTCACCTTTGAATAGCTAATCTTTTATGCAAAATTAATGAAAAAAATGGAAATTTGGACTGATAGCCAGTAACTAATACCCAAGTTCCAATTCTCAAATAATTGCTTGGCGAATTTTCACTAACTTCTCCAAAAGTCCTTCTAATTGGTCAAGGGGCAACATATTTGCTCCGTCCGACTTAGCAATGGCGGGATTTGGATGCGTTTCGATGAATAATCCCTCTGCCCCAACCGCAATGGCAGCTTTGGCAATGGTTTCAATCATTTGAGGATTTCCACCCGTTACACCCGACCCCTGATTGGGACGTTGTAAGGAATGAGTACAGTCCATCACTACGGGCACGCCGTGGGCTTGCATTTCGGGAATATTTCGGTAATCAACCACCAAGTCTCCGTAACCAAATGAATTACCCCTGTCGGTTAAAAATACTTGGGCATTAGGGTTTTCATGAAGGACTTTTTCAACGGCAAATTTCATCGAAACGCCCGCCATAAATTGTCCTTTTTTGATGTTTACGGCTTTACCTGTTTGAGCGGCAGCAGCTAATAAATCCGTCTGCCGACATAAAAAAGCAGGAATTTGGAGAACGTCCACGTATTTTGCTGCCATCGCTGCTTCATCTGATTCGTGAATATCCGTAACCGTGGGTAAATCATAATATTCCCCAACTTCTTTCAAAATTTCTAAAGCTGGAATATCACCAATACCCGTAAAAGAATCCAATTTAGTACGGTTTGCCTTGCGGTAAGAGCCTTTAAAAATATAGGGAATACCAAACTGGTCGGTAATTCCTTTGATTTTCTCGGCAATTTCAAACGCCAAATCACGGTTTTCAATGGCACAACTTCCTGCCATGAGGAAGAAATTATTTTTGTCTAAGTTTTTTAATTTTGGGATGTTCATTGTTTGGGGATTGGGGATTGGGAATTAGGAGTTGGGAAATTACAAGAAGATTCTATCTTAAACATACCAAGACCTTAATCTCAAAACCGTACTATAATACCAATAATCTTTTAAATTGCTCAGGATTTAAAACATTGAGTTGAGGAAAATCAAGCGTTTTAAATATATCAAAATGTTTATCGTATGTAATCAGACAATGAGCGTTTACAGACAAAGCTAAATTTGAAAACTTATTATCTTCAGGGTCATCTGTGATTAGATTCCATTGATAATAGGGTTCCGCAAAAATGGTATTATTTGCGTTACAAAGCATATTAAGAACATAATCAGCAGTAGGTTCCGAATAAAATTCACATAATTTTTCGGCATATTCTTCTAATATTTCCGTATTAACTACCCAATCAAATTGTTTTTGAGCAAAGGCTTCGTAGATGAAAAACTCAAAATTCTTTCGGTTTATCGTTGTTCGTAATACGTTAGTATCAATGACGACTCTCATACTACTCATTTTGTCTTGGTACGTTGATGTTCATTCCTCAATTTCTCATAATCTGCTTCAGTTATGCCCTTTTCTGTTACCACTCTATCCACTTCATCAAATAATTTATGAGCATAATGTTGTGTAAGTAAATCTCTGATTTCAACGGATTCCTCTTGGCTCATGGGTCTGTTAAACATTCTCAGTAAACCAATTTGTACATCATTTAACCCTGAATAGTTCATTGTCTTTTCCATGATTTGTACGTTTAAAATATTTTAAACAAAATTCACCTCCGCACTCAAAGAAATACCAAATTTCTCCTGTACCGAAGCCTGTATTTTTTCTGATAACGCTCTGATTTGTTCGCCAGTTCCTCCGCCGTAATTGACTAAAACTAACGCCTGACGTGCGTGTACGCCTATTCGACCATCTCTGAAACCTTTCCAACCTGCTTGTTCTATCAACCAACCCGCTGGTATTTTTACGGTGCTTTCGTTGATGGGATAACTCGGAATATTCTCGAATTTTTCTTTCAGCGTATCGTATTGTGTTTTGGGTATTTCTGGATTTTTAAAGAAACTCCCCGAATTACCGATTTCGGCAGGGTCAGGTAGTTTACTTTTTCGGATGTGAATAACAGCTTCACTTATCGCTTTGATATTCAAATCTTTAATACCCATTTCCTCCAAAGTTTTCTGAATATCACCGTAAGATATTTTAAAAATGGGTTCTTTACTCAATTTGAAAGTTACCGATGTAATCACGTATTTTCCTTTGAACTCATGCTTGAAAACACTTTCACGATAACCGAAATGACAATCCGTCAATTTGAAGGTTTCAATTGCTAAAGTCTCCAGATTTAAGGCTTGTAATTCTTCAAAAATATCTTTTATTTCCACCCCATACGCTCCAATATTTTGCATGGGTGCCGCTCCTACTGTACCAGGAATCAAGGAAAGATTCTCCATGCCAGCGTATTGATTATCAACACAATACATGACCAAATCATGCCAAACTTCACCCGCACCTGCTTGTATGATGATATGGGTGTTGTCTTCATCAATTTTTTGAATACCTTTAATATTAATTTTAACGACTAATCCCGCAAAATCTTTGGTCAATAGAATATTACTACCTTCGCCCAGAAATAACTTTTCAACTAATAGATAATCAGGATTTTGCAAAATTGTCCGTAATTCTTCCACCGAATTCACTTCGGCAAAGAACTTCGTGGTAGCATCTAACCCAAAAGTATTGTACGGTTTTAAGGAAATATTTTGTTGTATCATATTTTCAATGATAGAATGATAGAGTATTAGAATCAAATCATCAATTTTCAAAGCATTCGCTCATCCTATCATTCACTGATTCTACCATTAAATTAAAGAACACAAAGTTACAATGAGTGAAGGGTATTTCAAGTTTTTCACAAAAATTGTATCTTTGAAAGAATAACCAAATAATGAATTGTATGCAACGTTATAATCCTGTCTTGTTATTGATTTTATGGGT
>JALONS010000326.1 GCA_025454855.1 Arcicella sp. | reverse complement strand
GAACGTGTGTAAGCAAGTGAAAGAAATGCTGGGGTCTTATGCAGTACCATTACAGTTACCAATCGGTGCGGAAGATAAATTTGAAGGAGTAGTTGATTTAGTAAACTTCCGTGGTATCAAGTGGAATGAGCATGATAAGGGAATGACTTTTGAAGTGGTACCTATTCCAGACGATATGTTGGAAGAAGCTACTGAATACCGTGAGAAATTATTGGAAGCAGTAGCTGAATTTGACGAGTCATTGATGGAGAAATACTTTGAAGACCCAGAGTCAATTTCAGAAGATGAAATCTTAGCGGCTCTTCGTGCGGCTACTATTTCAATGAAAATCGTTCCAATGCTTTGCGGTTCTTCTTTCAAAAACAAAGGTGTTCAAACGATGCTTGACTATGTGATGGCATTGTTACCGTCACCATTAGATAAAGATAATATCGTTGGTACTGACCCACGTACAGACGCTGAGATTGTTCGTAAACGATAAAGATAATATCGTTGGTACTGACCCACGTACAGACGCTGAGATTGTTCGTAAACCTTCGGTTTCTGACCCATTTGCAGCTTTGGCATTTAAAATCGCTACTGACCCTTACGTAGGGCGTTTGTGTTTCGTGCGTGCTTATTCTGGTGTGTTAGAGGCAGGTTCTTATATCTTGAACAACCGTTCTGGAAACAAAGAGCGTATCTCTCGTATCTTCCAAATGCACGCTAACAAGCAAAATTCTATCGAAAGATTAGAAGCTGGTGATATTGCGGCGGTAGTAGGCTTTAAGGATATTAAAACGGGTGACTCACTTTCAGATGAGAAAAACCCAATCGTTCTTGAATCAATGGTATTCCCTGACCCAGTTATTGGATATGCTATTGAGCCTAAGAAATCGGCTGACCAAGATAACTTCTCGAAAGCCATCGGTAAATTAATCGAAGAAGACCCAACGTTACAAGTAGAGTCTAACGAAGAAACTGGACAGACTATCATCAAAGGGATGGGTGAGCTTCACCTTGAAATCATCATCGACCGTATGCGTCGTGAATTTAAAGTAGAAGTAAACCAAGGAGCTCCACAAGTGGCTTACAAAGAATCATTGACGAAAACTACCGAACACCGTGAAGTTTACAAAAAACAATCGGGTGGTAAAGGTAAATTCGCTGATATTCAGTTTGAAATGGGACCACGTGAAGACGGTAAAGAAGGTCTTGAGTTCGTAAATGCTATTGTGGGTGGGGTTATTCCAAAAGAATTTATCCCTGCTATCCAGAAAGGATTTGATTCTGCTATGAAAAATGGTGCTTTAGCGGGTTATCCAATGGATTCAATGCGTGTAAGATTGTTCCATGGTTCTTTCCACGATGTCGATTCAGATGCGTTGTCATTCGAAATGGCAGCTCGTTTGGGTTACAAAGAAGCTGCTAAAGCAGCTGGTGCGAAATTGATGGAGCCAATCATGGCTGTTGAAGTGGTTACGCCAGATGAATATACAGGACCTATCACGGGTGATATGAACCGTCGTAGAGGTATGATGAAAGGTATGGATTCTAAACAAGGTGCTGTAATCTTGAAAGCAGATATTCCTTTATCAGAATTGTTCGGTTATGTAACTGACTTACGTACTATGTCATCAGGACGTGCTACGGCAAACTTAACTTTCTCTCACTATGAATTCGTTCCGCAAAACATCGCTGACGAAGTAGTGAAAAAAGCGAAAGGATTGTAAGATATTTCGGATTTTTGATTCCGAATTTTGGAGTTAAAACCTTGTAATAAATTAAACAAAACCCCTCAGAGATAATACTTTGAGGGGTTTTTGTTTTATTGAAAGCTCAAAATCGGATTCAATTTTATTATCCAGTTCTAATAAAAAATAAAGTTTATAACTACTCAACAGTATGAATGATAAATATAGCCCCTCTACACCACCAGCACATTCATTCCCCCTTTCAGAGCAGTTCTTTTCCCCTTCCAAACTAACCATCCTGATACATTTTTGGGGAGCTTTATCTTGGCTTCTAATTTTCCATTATTTTGAGTAAAATCAACTTCTATTCCTCCATGAATGGTGTAGTTGGTGAGTGCAAGATTTACTAAATCACCTAATTGTGGACTTATTTCTACTTCTGAATAACCCACCTTCAAAGGTTTTATTCCTGCCATTTCCATGTAGGCCAAGAACATCGGAGAAATAGACGCATGGCTCCATTGGTCGTGGCTATCGGGTTTTACTTCCATCCATTCTGCCATAGTATTGTTTTTCTGAACGGCAGGCGAATTGTACCACTGATTTCTGAGTTCGTTCAAAATTACGTCCATCCGCCCACCTTTTGCCAAAGCCCAAAAACGCCAAATAGCATTCGTAACGTAGGATAACCCCAAATTAGAAGGCTTTTCAGCTAAGATTTTGATAGAATTAGCATTTTGTTTTTCAGGATTGAGGTCGTAGAAAATGCCCATTGCCAGCGAACGGTCACAATAGCGTTTTTCTCCTTCTGCTTTTTGCCACGGTTTATTGCAGACCCACGTTTGGAGGTTAGTATCCCAAAATTTTCTTCGAGTTGCGTCTAACACTCGGTTACCAAATATGGTAACTTCTTTCCCAAAATCTGGTTCATTCATGGCTTCTGCCAGCACTGGTAAGGCTTCTAAACACATAGCGGCAACGTACAAGCTAAATGCACATTCTTTGTGTTTTTGGGCTTTGTAGGCGGTATGGTCAATCCAAACGGTGGGTATTCCTAAACCCTCAACGGGCATTGTGCCATCAGCTTTTTGTAGATTCTTGATGTAACTAAAAAACTTTTTCAGTCTGGGATATACCTCTTTAAATGCGGATTTATCGGCTGTGTATTGATAGTAATATAGACAATCGAAATTGAAACCCACGCCGTGGTCAAGTAAAGGTCCCCATTCTGTTATACCGATTTCTCGTTCGGCAAGCCGACAAAGGCGGTCATAAGCGGGCCATGTATCCAAGAAAAAACCTGCATTTGTAATGCCCTGACTGTACGTATTAATAAAGCGAGCCAGTATAGGCACTTCTCCGAAACCCCTAAAAATGGCATGAACCATGTGTCCTAAATCACCACTGTACTGCTGACGTTCACGTCCCATACCATCCACAATGGTTTCTTGAGTATTGTTATAAATCGTATTGAGACAAGCCGAAAACAGTTTCTCTAATCGCTTATCTGAACACTTCAACTGTAGTGGATTGGTGAAAGGATATTCACGCCTACGCATTCCTATATCGCTAATAAGTACTTTTTGAGTTGTATTACGAATATGCAATTGTAGCCATTTAACACTCTCATAATCAAATACTTCAAAAGTATTTTTGCCTGCTTTACAAATAAACTTTGCCCATGAGTTGAAGTGAGTATTAATCAATCCGTACTTGCCATTAATCTCGTGTCCTTCATGCACCAATAGTTCGATAATGGTGCCTTCGGGGGCATCAATCGTAAAATGGGGAAACCCTACTGACTGATTTTCAAACTCAAAAGTTAATACCGCTGTATGCCCAGATTTTGGATTCACGATGTACTGATTATCCCTATTTTGTTCCGAGACTTTCTCTCTGACCATATCGTAGGCAATATCATCAGGCATATTAAACTGGAAATATTCATCAATAGACACTTTCCACTTCAAATACATTTCTTCCGATAGTTTTTGCACCTTTACGGGGTTCTCTTTCAACATCCTAACACTGCGTTGCCGTAATTCTCCTTCCTTGATATTTCCACCGCCAGAATCGTACAAATAATCTCTCGCCCATGAGGCAATCACTGGTTTGTTGGCTAATGCTCCAGCAATTTCTGCTGCATTCAACCAGTTTAAATCAGCAGGTTTTAGAGTGTTCCAATCACTCGGATATAATCTTGCGTCGAATTCCTCTTGCAACGACCGCAAATACCAACGCTTATACTGCCCTGGTTGCCAAGCATTTGCTACTTTTACTTGCCATGAAGTATCTGAAACAATGGTTTCCTTCTTTCCAGAAGCATATTCCAATTCCAAATAAAAGATAAACCCCGGTTTACCGATTGGCATAGTACCATCACCAAAACCGTAGTAAAGTACCTCCGTACCAATGATATTTTCTCCGATATTGAGTTTATTCGCAAAATCTACGGGGTCAGCTTCTGCCCAGCGGGGGTCGAAAGGGGCAGGTCCCCACTGAATTCGCTGGGTATTAAGATATAACTTGTAGCGACTTTCGCCCAGAATCCAACCCTTTGCTTTGGTGGGTATTTCAGCTAAAGAAAATGTTTTTCGGAAAAAGAGAAAAGTGTTGTGCAGCGTTCTGCCAGAGGGCAACCAAATCCATTTAGCAGGTGATAAATCTAAGGCTTTACCATAGGTTTGAAAGTTGGAATCTTCTGCCAAAATCAATTTATTGGGAGAAATAAGAGCAGCAGAAGACCTCTTGGGAAGCATCATCAAAGAGCTTCCTGCTAAGGTACTTTGTAAAAAATTACGACGATTTGTTTTCACTGACAGCCTTTTTAGAAGTATGAGGATAAACAAAAATAGGTGAATTATCCTACATCACTGTCTTGGCTTGATTGGGCAATAAAAAAGCCCTCAAACATTACTATTTGAGGGCTTTTTTTATGAACGTACTACTGTGAGATTTTATTTTTTAACATCTTAAACCACTATCGGCTGTGCCTCTGGGAAAAACGAATGTAGCCTTAACAAAATTGATTCTACTACGGCATCAGGACACGACGCTCCGCAGGTAAGCATAATAGTTACTTGTTCTTTATCAGGAATAAAATCTTTGGTAACTACCTCTGTTTTAGTATGCAAATCAAAATGGCTGATTAAGTTATCCGTCAAGATTTTGTCAGCCGAAGAGATGAAATAAGTAGGTAATTTCTGTTCGCAAAGTTCCACTAAATGCGAAGTATTTGAGGAATTATATCCACCCGCCACAATCGCCAAATCGGCTTCTTCTTTCAATAAACCGTAGGTTGCACTCTGATTATCATAAAGCGTATCACGAGTATCAGCAAAATACGCAGTAACGTCTGAGCCTTCGATGTGATATTTCTCAACCATGATTTGCTTTAAATAATCTGCAATTCCCTGAGTATCAGAGGCTAACATTGTAGTCTGGTTTACTACTCCTATTCTTTGCAAATCTTTTGTTACATCAAAACCTTCTGAAAACTGTCCTGCAAACTCTTCGTAAAACTGGGCAGCTGGTTTTTCTCCTGTAATATATTTGGCTAACTCTATGGTTTGAGCCATATTTTTTACCACAATGGTAGGAGCATTCTGCTTGGAATGTGAAAACGTAGCCCGAGTTTCTTCATGGGTTGGTTTTCCGTGAACT
>JALONS010000325.1 GCA_025454855.1 Arcicella sp. | reverse complement strand
AAGTATCGAAATCGGAGAAAGCGTTTTGGATTAAGATTTAATCTGTTCGCCGCTATCTTAAATATGGATAATAAATAACTTTTGAAAGAACTCTAATATATAAGACGCTTGAGCCAGAATAGAGTTTATCAAAAATAATAAACACTCGAATTCCATCAGCCTGCTACCATACCACCATCAATCGGTAGAGCGTGTCCTGTGATGAATGATGCCGAGTCAGAACATAACCATACGATGGCTTCGGCTATTTCTTGGGGTTTTCCAAAACGTTTCATTGGGATTGAAGCCTCCAATTTATCTTTCATCTCATCTCCAATCACATCAAACATTCCCGTAACCATTGGCGTAATGGTAAACACGGGACAAGCAGCATTTACCCTGATGCCTTTTTTGGCATATTCCAATCCCGCCGACTTGGTCATGCCTACCACAGCGTGCTTACTGGCTGCATAAGCCACATTATTTGGAAAGCCCGACAAACCCGCTACCGAGGCTACATTCACGATTGCTCCTGAACCCTGCTGGGTCATCACTTTCAACTCTTCACGCATACACATAAATACGCCTGTGGTGTTGATAGCCATCACTTTCTCAAAATTATCGGTTGGATATTTGTGCGTAGCCGTCCAGAGTCCGCCAATTCCTGCGTTGTTGATGCCACAGTCAAGTCTTCCGTAAACTTCTACTGTTTTGGTAATCAGCTCAATAACGGATGCTTCGTTGGCTACATCACAAACTATAAAGGTAGCCTCCCCTCCTATTGCTTGAATCATACTTACGGTTTCGTGTCCGCCTTCCACGGCAACATCTGATACCACCACTTTTGCTCCTTTTTCTGCAAATAATAGAGCCGTTGCCCTACCCAAACCAGAGGCTGCTCCTGTAATCAAAGCAACTTTTCCTTTAAAATCTTGTGTCATTGAAATTGTTTGTTGAGTATTATCAAAGAATAAAAAATTTTATTTCGATTTGTTAATTAAAATCAATACAATTCATTAGCATATAATGTTTTTGATTTCTAAATTTGATAATTAATCTTCATAATACAAAACATTTTACTTCATCAAGTTGTAGCTTAATTCAATATATCACAACACTCCACAATACAGCCTTAGTAATTAGATTTTTCATTCGTACAGAAAATTAGCAGTTTATCAAAAAAACCGAATTACTTAATCTAAAATAAAGTCATTTTCATTTTCAAATGTGTAAATTCGTTCTCTTAATTATATCAAAGTAAGTTTAATTTTTTAATCATTAGTTTTCAAGTCTGATACCCTTAATTCACTGTATATAAGCAAGTTACTTTGTTTAACGCAAATAATTATCAGTCCCAGAACTATAATCCTTCCTAAAATATGACAAATACTCCGCAGGTCGAACCCCTTTTAGTAGAAGACCCCAATCGCTTCGTACTATTTCCGATTAAACAAAATGATATTTGGCAATTTTATAAAAAAGCTGAAGCCTCATTCTGGACTGCCGAAGAAATAGATTTATCACAAGATTTGAATGACTGGGAGAATCGTTTGAACGATAGCGAAAAGCATTTCATTTCGCACGTATTGGCATTTTTTGCTGCTTCTGATGGTATCGTTAATGAAAATTTGGCGGTTAATTTTCTATCCGAAGTTCAATATGCCGAAGCTAAATGTTTTTATGGTTTTCAGATTATGATGGAAAACATTCACTCAGAAACGTATTCGTTACTGATTGATACTTACATCAAAAATCCAGTGGAAAAAGATAAAATGTTGCGTGCCATTGATACCATTCCTTGCGTGAAGAAAAAAGCTGATTGGGCTTTGCGTTGGATTGGACAGGGTAATTTTGCCGAACGCCTTATTGCATTTGCCGCCGTGGAAGGAATTTTCTTCTCGGGGTCTTTCTGCTCTATTTTCTGGTTGAAAAAACGTGGATTGATGCCAGGTTTATCATTCTCGAATGAGTTAATCTCAAGAGATGAAGGCTTGCACTGTGATTTCGCTTGTCTCCTATATACCGACCACGTCAATAACAAATTAGACCCTGAACAAGTTTATAGCATCATTTTAGACGCAGTAGCCATTGAAAAAGAGTTTGTTACGGACGCTCTCCCTGTTTCATTAATCGGAATGAATGCCGATTTAATGTGCCAGTACATTGAATTCGTAGCCGACCGTCTTTTGATAGCGTTAGGTTTGCAAAAACAATTCAATGCCACCAATCCATTTGATTTTATGGAAATGATTTCCTTACAAGGAAAAACTAATTTCTTTGAAAAACGAGTGGCAGAATACCAAAAGGCAGGGGTGATGTCTGAAAAAGAAACGATGGCGTTTTCTTTGGATGAGGACTTTTAGTCATTGCTGATTTTACCAATAAAATAGGCTTACCACTCATCAGTAGTAAGCCTATTTTATTGATAAAATCAGTATTTAACGAAATATGATTTCGTGTTACACAATTAATTTCAAAACCTCTTCCGCTATCTCACGAGCAGCCTCTGGTTTGGCTAATTGATGAATATTTTTGCTGAGAAGTGCTTGCTTTTCGTTATCTTTCAATAGACCAATCGTAGTTTTTACTAATTCTTCTTGAGCGGTGACATCTTTCACTAAAATGGCGGCATCATTATTCACTAAACTCATGGCATTCATGGTTTGGTGGTCTTCGGCAGCCGTTGGCAGTGGTACTAAAATAGCTGGTTTGGCAGCTAAACACAATTCCGAAACGGATAATGCTCCCGCCCTTGACACCACCACGTCCGCAATGGCATAAGCTAAATCCATTTCATAAATAAAATCCGACACAAACACCTGTCCTTGAAATACTTCAGCAGTCTTTTTTGCACGGTCGATGTACAATTTACCTGTTTGCCAAACCACTTGATAGCCAGCTCCCACCAAGTTAGTCAAACCCGCATCAATGGCTTCGTTGATGGTTCTCGCTCCCTGACTTCCGCCAATCACTAATACCGTTTTCTTATCGGCAGATAATCCAAAATGCGTTAGTGCTTTAGCACGCTTTGAATTCACTTCCAGAATATCTTTCCGCACGGGATTCCCAGTCATCTTAATTTTCTCTTTTTTGAAAAAATTCTCCATGTTGGGGTACGCTACACAAATTTTATCAGCATTTTTGGATAGAAATTTATTAGTGATGCCCGCATACGAATTTTGTTCTTGAATCAAATACGGAATATCCATCATAGAAGCCGCCAACAGCACGGGTCCAGAAGCATACCCGCCTACCCCAACGGCTACATCAGGTTTGAAATCTTTGATGATTTTGCGGGCTTCGCTCAGACTGGAAATTAATTTTTTCGGAAAACTAATATTTGCCAAAAGGTTAGAACGGTTGATACCCGCAATGGGTAAACCAATAATTTGATACCCTGCTTTGGGTACTTTTTCCATTTCCATTTTGCCCTCTGCCCCCACAAAAAGCACCTCAATAGCGGGGTTTATTTCTTTTAACGCATTGGCAATGGCAATAGCAGGGTAGATATGTCCGCCCGTTCCTCCACCAGATATAATAACTTTTGGCATGATTAATAATGTATATAATATTTTATTTGGTTTGCATCGGAATACCTGAATTTCCAATTCTCCCAACCTTACTTTTCTTGTCTTGATACAAGAAAAGTAACAAAAGAAAATCAAGAAATTCCGAAACTCGCCTTCGGCTCAAACAGCGGAATTTCAAAAACCACTAAAGCATTAAAGTTAAAATACTGAATATCAGTTTTTTATAAATCTTGAAAAATATTATAAAATAATAAAACCTCCAAACAAGGAGGTCATTAGAGTGATTAGTGAATATTTAAAAACAAGGTCAAATTAGTAAAGATTTTCGAGATTATCAATTTCCTTTTATCATCAATATTGATTCAAATTGAGCAGGGTTGTAAAGCCGCAGAAGAAAATATCCCACCCCTGCCACTCCCAACATCATATCTGGAATCTGGTAGGTATTATGCAACCCGTTCATCAAGGGAATGTCTTTTTCAATGATTTCTTGTACAATGTAGTTGCCTGATTCATTGGCTTTTAATAGTAAATCAGGACGATTTAAAATTTGAGAAGCAGATAGCAAAATGTCTGCGTTACCAGCTATGCCATGACACAAAGATGTACTCTCTTGGGGTGAATGTCTTAATTCGTCTATGGTCTTTTGAATGGCTAATTCAGCATCTTTTTTCATGCCTGCATCTTGTAAAATTTCGTAAGCACGCAAACGAGAAAGGGCAATACCTGCCGCCCCATGACACCACGCACAGGAGTTGAAAGATGTCTCGGATGGCGTGTTAGCCAATCCTGTGATTTGAGAAAAATCTCTAAAATCTGCCCAATTTTTGTGTTGATGGCTAAAATGATGATTTTCATAACGAAAAGCATTCAGGGCTACGTCTCGATATTGGGTTTGTTGCGTAGCCATAAATAACTCTAACAAACCCGTAGCAATGCCCGATGCTCCATGGGCTTGTCCCGTCAGATTTTGTTTTTGGGGACCTGCTGTGTTCCAAGAACTTCCCTGTGGGGTAGTTTGTGCCTTTTGAATCAAATGATTCCCTAATTTTTGGGCTATTGCTAATAAATCTGGACGATGATAAATCTCAGCGTAACGCACCAACAGAGGAACTGTACCAGCCGCTCCGTCAATCACGTCCAAGCCTTGCTGCTCTAAATCAAGGGTATCTAATTCTGTTAATAATTTTAGTCCTTCTTCAATCCATTGCTTGTTTTTGAAGTTTTCACCCGCCGTGATTA
>JALONS010000061.1 GCA_025454855.1 Arcicella sp. | reverse complement strand
CTGATTTCGATTAATCCTGCTCAATTCAAAAATCAAAGTTACACGTATGCTACTTGGGTGAAATTAGATAATTTACCATCGAGTGGTGATAATAATTGTCTGATTACGATAGGTGGTAATGGAGGAGATCAAGTTTTGTCTGTAACCTCGAGTTACCAAGCTCAATTGTCTAATGGCTTTAATATTGGGGGATATAATATTGGAGATCAGATACAATCTAATAATTGGACTGGTGTTTCGCCTGCCTTAAACTTAACCTCTACGATTGGAACTACTCCCAACTATGGTTCACCAACGTATGTAACATTTGGGGCGAGAAATGGTGGAGCATCTCAGTATATGCAAGGCTCTTTAGACGACATCTATATTTACAATCGTGCAATAACCGCCCAAGAAGTATCTGCACTTTATGAAGTTACAAAATCCCCCACGGCGGTAGATTTAAAAACTGGTTTATTGGCTTGTTATCCTTTCAACGGTAATGCCAATGATGCATTTGGTAATGATAATAACGGAACGGTATCTGGAGCTACTTTAACCAACGACCGTTTTGGTATTCCTAACAGTGCTTATAACTTTGATGGAAATAGTTTTATCAAATTGGGAAATCCCAATGATTTTAAAAATAATACCTTTACTTATGCTGCGTGGGTGAAAGTTCCAGTTGCACCAGATTTTAACAGCCTCTCGGCTTACTCTATCGTCTCCATTGGTTCTGGACAGGTATTAAGTTTGATAAATCGCCCTGCTGAAGGACTTTTTTGGGGATTTACTACTTATAATGATGAAAATATTAGCTATGATATCAATCCTTCTTCTAACTTAAAAACGGATATAAATACTTGGCACCACGTAGTCATCAGTAGGAGTCCAACACAAGCTAAGCTATACGTTGATGGAACACAAATCATGACTGCAACCACACCTGTACCGACTACCGCTACCTACACCAGTTCAAATCCTTTAGTTATATATCAAGCGACGATTGGAACAAGACCCGATGAGACGAACATTCAATTTTTTAAAGGCATTATTGATGATGTTCATATTTATAATCGTCCTCTCGATGCCGCTGAAATCAGAGCCTTGTACGACGGTAATACATCTTCAACCATTACGATTACTTCGGATAAAGTTGCACCCTGCGGTGGGGATAACATTACCTTTACGGCTAATGGAGCATCTTCTACGACTCAGTACCGATGGAAAGTTGATGGCGTGAATGTTGGAACGAATAGTAAGTTTTTTGTGTACAACTCATCAGTTAAATCAACGGATTATCAGGTGAAAGTATCAGTTGAGGTGACAGGTGAAGAGTGCTTTCCAGATGGTATTGCAACGGTAGAAAATACAGTAACGATTAAAAACTGCAACCCTTGTGTGGATGGTGTAGTTGCTTGTCACCCTTTTACAGTAGTGAAGACTAAGTAAATAAACATGAAAAATATAAATTGGGATTTAGGTACTGGGTGTTAGTAATGAGCGATTTATAGCTAAGGTAAAATGTTGTTTAAATCATATTCAAGGAATAAACACAATTTAAATATCGTCTATTTGGCTGTAAGTTACTTGTTATCAATGGGTTAAATACTAAACACTTGCCGTCCAGTACCTGATTTATACGCACAATATCTGTTTAAAAATAATTTTAAAGGTAGTGTTTAAAGCATCAAAGTTTTAGACACTACCTTTTTATCTTAAAAAATCTTAACATTTCATTTCGTAACTTGTAATTGATTAATTTTATTCATCAATCTAAGAACTAAAAAAAATGAAAAACCCCACAAAAAACTTCCTCCTCGGCACTACGCTGATGCTGGGAACTTACCTTACCAATGCTCAAATGCAGTACCCACAAACTAAGAAAATTGACCATACCGACGAATATCATGGTGTTAAAGTGGCTGACCCTTACCGTTGGTTAGAGGACGACCGTTCTGCCGAAACAGGCGAATGGGTGAAGGCTCAAAACAAAGTTACTTTCGACTATTTAGAAAAGCTCCCTGCTCGCACAATGCTCCGTGAGCGTATCGAAAAGGTGTTTAATTACCCAAAATATTCAGCACCATCTCGCAAAAACGAGTGGTTTTATTTCTCGAAAAATGATGGTTTGCAGAATCAGTCGGTGTTGTATCGTCAGAAAGGCTTGGACGGCACGCCCGAAGTGGTGATTGACCCCAATAAATTATCTGCCGATGGCACTACTCGCTTGGGAGCTTTTTCGGTCTCGAAAGATGGTAAGTATGCCGTTTACTACCTCTCAAAAGGGGGCTCTGACTGGCAGGAAGGCTATGTAATGGATTTGGCAACCAAACAAAATCTTCCTGACCACATCGAATGGATTAAGATTTCGGGGGCTTCTTGGCAGGGAAATGGTTTTTATTACAGCCGTTATCCGAAACCCGAAGGTAGTGCTTTAGCAGCTAAAAATGAGAATCATCAGGTGTTTTATCACAAAGTGGGAACTACCCAAGAGCAAGATGAATTGGTGTACGAAGATAAAGCTAATCCGCAACGTTTTAATACGATGAGGGTTTCGGATGATGAACAATTTGCGTTCCTCTACATTAGCGACCGAGGTAAAGGAAAAGAAGGTAATGCGTTGTTTTTCAGAAAATTAGGACAAAAAGACTTTACGCCTATCGTGGCAGAAGTAGGTGATTTTCAGTACAGCATTGTGGATAATGTGGGTGATAAATTTCTGGTAGAAACCAATGCCAACGCCAAAAATTCAAAGGTAGAATTATACGACCCAGCCAATAAATCTTGGAAAAACGTAATTCCCGAAAAACCCGAACCTTTGCAGGGCGTAGGTACGGCGGGCGGAAAAATGTTTGCGACTTATCTGAAAGACGTAACCACTCGGGTGTATGTTTATGACTTTACGGGTAAACTCGAAAATGAAGTAAAGTTACCAGGATTAGGTACTGCGGGCGGTTTTGGTGGTGAAGCCGACGATAAATTTGTGTTTTACACTTTCACATCTTTCACGTTTCCGCCCACGATTTACCGTTATGACATCGCTACTAAACAAACTTCTATTTTCCGCAAGCCCGAAGTACAATTCAATCCTGATGCCTTTGAAACGAAGCAGATTTTTTATACCTCAAAAGACGGTACAAAAGTTCCGATGTTTATAACGCATAAAAAAGGTGTAGAACTAAACGGTAAAAATCCAACGCTTTTGTATGCCTACGGTGGATTTAATGTGAGTTCACAACCTGGATTTTCAGCCACATTGATTCCCTTTTTGGAACAAGGCGGCGTGTATGCTTTGGCGAATATCAGAGGTGGAGCAGAATACGGTGAGAAATGGCATGAGGCAGGAATGAAATTGAAAAAACAAAACGTTTATGACGATTTCATTGCAGCGGGCGAGTATTTAATTGCTCAAAAATATTGTACTAAAGATTATTTAGCCATTCGTGGAGGTTCAAACGGTGGATTGTTGGTGGGTGCAGTCATGAATCAGCGTCCAGATTTGTGCAAAGTCGCTATTCCGCAAGTGGGCGTAATGGATATGTTGCGTTATCACAAATTCACGATTGGTTGGAACTGGTCGCCCGAATACGGTAATGCTGACGACGCTACGGATTTCAAAAATCTTTACGGTTATTCACCCCTTCACAATATCAAGGAGGGCGTAGAATATCCTGCAACTCTCATCACCACTGCAGACCACGACGACCGTGTTGTACCCGCTCACTCATTCAAATATGCGGCTACTTTGCAGGAAAAAGCAGGAAAAAGTAAGAATCCGTTATTGATAAGAATAGACGTAAATTCAGGACACGGGTCGAGCAATACCAAGAAAAACATTGAACTTACCGCTGATATTTACGCCTTTATTTTTGCGAATATGGGCGTTGCGGTGAAGGGGATGTAGGAGTAGGAGTCGTAAGTCTCAATTAAAAAGGCTTGAAATTATTATTCGATAATTACAAGGCTTTTTAATTGTTCTTATTGATAAAATGTTCTATCACCCTCCCAAACTCGCTAAACTCTTTTTAGCGGCTTCGTTGTTCGGTTGAAGGCTCAATGTTTTTTTGAAGTCAGCAATGGCTCCGTTTCTATCCCCCAACGTTTGTTTGGCTAATCCTCGATTGAAAAAATGAATGGGGTCTTGGCTACCTTCTTGGTCGATAACTTGGTTGAATTGTTCTAATGCCTTAGTGGCATTACCCGTAGCCAGATACGAAGTAGCCAGATAACCTCTTGATAAAATTGGCTTTTCGTTTTTCATGGTAAGCGATTTCTCGAAGTCGGGAATAGCTTTAGCGGGTTGATTGAGATTAAAATATGCCATACCTCGGTTGGTATAAGTCTCTCCCGAACTCACACCCCGTTTAATTGCCTCCGAAAAATACTCAATCGCTTTTTTAGTATCGCCTTTGATGCCATACGCCGTACCCACGTTTTCCCATGGACCAGCGTCATCTTTATAACCCAATTCAATGGCTTTCAGATTGGCATTGATTGATTCATCTAATTTGCCTTCTTTTTCACCCACGTATTTTCCGTAAGTGTAGTAGGCACGGTAGTCGTTGGGGTAAAGTTTGATAATTTGTCCGAATAGTGTTCCTGTATTTTGCCAAGTTTCTACTTGTTTGCGAGTTAAGTACAAACAAAAAGCGGCAAAAGCGAAAGCTCCAACCCAAACTACTTGTTTGAGGCTTTGATTTTTTTCTGCCAGTTGGTCTAAAAGCATCGCCATTACAAAAAATAAACCGATGTACGGAATGTACGTGTAGCGGTCGGCCATGATAGCCGCGCCTACCGAAATAAACTGTAATACCAATGCTACCGTAACGGCAAAAAAGCCAATGCCAAACAAGAATAATTTAGATTTACGAGCTGAAAAAATGGTTAAACCAACGATAACTAATGAAAAAACAATCCCCGTTGAGTATAATTTATTTACTCCGTCGGCTTCGTAAGGATAAAAAGTACAGAGATTTACGGGTACAAACAGATGATAAAAATACATGATAAAACCGTATCCAGCGTACTGAATTCTGTCCATTACCGTAAATACTTTCAGGCTTAATGCCGACCGCTGTTCACCGATAATATGAATCATTCCGTGAAAATCACCCCCACTTTGAATGTTAGTGGCAATTAAACCGAATAGGAGAGAGAATACTAAAAAGGGGATTTTCTCAAGGATAGCTTTGGTATCAATTTTACGGTCTCGCCAATAATCAAATAAGAAAAATACGATGGGTAAAACAACTGCCTGTGCTTTTGATAAACACGATAGAATAAAAAATACTAAGCTGTAAATCAGGTATTTGCGTTTACGGTCAGAGTCTAAATAATATAAATAAGAAATGCAACCTGCTATGAAAAAAAAGCCGTACAAAACGTCTTTACGCTCAGAAATCCACGTAACGGACTCTACTCTCATGGGATGGATGGCAAATAATAGCGTAGCGAAAAAAGAAGGCATCAAACGCCGTTTGGTCAATAACAGCATGAGCCAAAAAACCATCAAGGTATTCAATAAATGAATAATAAAATTGGTAACAATAAATGCTTTGGGATTATCTGCCCCCGACATGGACGAGTTTATCATCATCGAAACAATCGTTAGCGGGTGATAATTAAGGGCAACATGGCTTTTGAAGGCTTCGCCGAAGTGTCCTTTGGGTTGGGTAACTAAGTAATTATTTTCAATGTAAACGTGGTCGTCCCAATCCACGAACTGATTGTCAAATCCACCCGAAAAAGCTACGAAAAGTGTAATAATTAAAGCTCCAATCGCAAGCCATTTGCCATAACTGGGCGTTGGCTTTGGTTCTGCTTTTTGTGTATTAACTGGCTGATTAACAGTATTTTGAGTAGCAATGATTTGCTTCTTTTGTGGATTCTTGTTTTTTGACATTTTACAAAGGGTAAGGTTTTTCTTTTCAGTATTCTCCAATAATCATTCCATTTTTAAGCATAATCAATCGCCATTTGTTCTATTTCTGCCACGAGTTCTTCTACTGTTTCCTTCATTTCTGGGGGCATTCGTAGATATTCAATGGGGTATTCGTCTTTTAGGTAGTGTAGGGTAGCATAGTAATATGTTAAAAAATCTTCTAAAAGTATATCATTTTGAAAGTATTTATAAGCTGTATAATATTGTCTTTTTACAAGTAACATTTTTAAAAAATTAGAAAATAACATTCGAAGTGCATAAGAGTCATTATTAAAAATGGATGGCTCTCGGTAATTTTTATTTCCTTTATGATTTTCAGTAAAACGATTTCGTACTTCTTGGAGCCATTCAAACGACTGAATTATTTTCAAATTATCAATCTCATTATTACATAATAAAATAAGATTGTCCAGTGTATTAATTATTTCGTTTTCTTCCTCAAATAAAGGCTTAACCTTTAACCAATTTTTTACTAATTCTGAAATATTCTTTTCAAAAAATCCATAATATAAAACTTTGGTGAATAGTTTAGGAAATTCTAAAAGACGTATATAGTTATCGACAAATGTGTGAAAAATATGATAGAGTCTAAAAATATTATTATACATTATGAATGTTCTAAATCTCATTCGATTATGATCTAAATTAAACATCCACCAAATTTCTCCCTCTTTGAAAGCCATTTTATAGTATTTCATGGCTTTTTGATAGTCTGTTCTTTGATAAATTTTACCTAATTCAACTAAGGCAAAACTTTCTCCTTTCTTATAGGCTTTTGTGTAATATTTTATTGCATTATTAACATCGCCTTGTTTTAATTTTATATCTCCTAAAATGCTTAAAGCATAAGCACTTCCTTTATCAACTGCATCAATACAATATTTTTCTGCTTCTGGATATTTCTTTAATTGTATATATCTCATTGCAATCTGTTCTAAGACAAAAACACCTTTCCTATTAACTTTTAAAAACTCATTTAATGAATCAATACATATGTTATCATCATTTAACCAAGAATTTGACATTGCCTTTATTACAATGTCATAATCTTTTGAATCAGATGTATCTAATTCAGTTAAATATTCAGGAGCGTATTCTTTTAAATAGTTTTCAGTTTTTCTAACGAGGTCATATCTAACTAAGTCATTTTTAGTTAATTGTTTCAAGGCTTCTGTTAGATAGACTGCTGCTTTTGGGTCAATTGTTTTATTACTTATTGCTTTTAAATGCCCATCAATCCTATTCTGTAACATATCTTCATCTCCCCCAATAAATTCTTCCATAAATTTCACTAACCACAACATTCTTTGGTCGGTTTTTCTGCCAAAACGCATCAAGTACCAAATGTTAAAAAAACGCTCTTCCAAGCGGTAGAGGTGGTTTTTGGTATTGGTTTCTACCTTCGTAACAATTCTGTTTTTAATCAATTGTTGTAGTTGTGCCGATACTACTTTACTTTCCATTCTTACCGATTCTGCCAATTCTTTGGCGGTGGCGGCTTCCCAAAAATTGGCTAATGAGGCTACAATCTTCTGTTGTTGTTTCGGTAAATCATCCATTCTACTTTTGTAGAGTGGTGTTACTCGGTCAATCAAAATCTCTAAATCCTTAAAAGCCGAACCTGTGTTATTTTCTACAAAAATTTCAAACAAAAGTACCATTGTACGCACAACCCCACCCGTGAGGCGGCGTAAAATCTCTACTCGATGTGGTTCATTTTCTACGATATTTTTGATACTTTCTTCATGAAAAATCTCGCCCAATTTCAACATCAAATCAAGGGATTCGTCCTTGGTGAGTCCTTCTAAATATTGGTATCTGAAAAAATCGAAAAATGGACGTTTGTAATCAAAGAGATTTTCTAAAAAAATAGAAGTTGCCCCAATCAATCTAATTTCTGGAATACTCATCAATACTTCTCGCAAACGTTGTTCGTCTCGCTCATCAAATTTTTCGAGAATATCCCCAATATTATCAATCAATAAAATAATTTTCTTTTGGTTGGTTTGCAAAGTTTTGAGGATAATATCCAACGCTAATCGTTCGTAATCGTTTGATTGTCTGTGAATTGCAATTTTATCGTACAAGCCTAAAAACTCCGTAGAATTTTCTTCTAACAATTCTGCAACCCTTTCCCACAAATCCGAAAGGCTACTGATTCCGTATTCCTCTTCATTGAAAACCACAGGAATTAGCCAGTTTTTCAGCCCTTCGGTATTCTCAATTTCATAAGCAATTCGGAGCAACATGGTCGTTTTGCCCATGCCTCTAAGCCCCTGAATGATATAATGTTGTTCAGGACGTTGCATGGTGGAAGTCTGAATATCTCGGAAAATTTTATCAAAAAATTTCTTCCGAACCACAAAACCAGCTATCAATTCGGCTTTCGACTGGTTGTGTGGGTTATAAATGGTAGCCACCAAAGGGCGAGGGTTAGCATACATATTTTTTCCACCAAAGTTTAAAGATTGAAGAACTGAAACGATAGCGATTGGCATCATCATGGTTTATGATGTAACCATCATAAACCAACGATTCCAAGGTGGCTTTGTAGGTTTCAGGTACTTTATTTTTCACTGCCAAATTGTGAATATCAGCTTTATCAATAGTATCTTGATTAGCAATTTTATCCAAGAGTTGATTGGCAAATTTGTAGTCAGGAATTTCTAAATTTTTCTTCAATCGTTCCAAATAAATCTCAAAATAAATACTGTTTCGATGGTGCAATATTTGAGTAAAAGCCTTCATTACCAATGCGTTATCAATTACTTTTCCTTCTGTTTCATAAACATCAATAATTTCTTGGGCTGCCAACTGAACGTGAAAAGGAATGAGCCAATCTATTTCTTTTAAAACAGTCTCTACGGCTTCTGGACTAATTTCAACTTTGTAATGAGCCAAGATTTGGAGTAATAAATTGCTTGCTTCTTCGGTGCTGAGGGGCGGAACTTCAATCACATTCAACATGGTAATGAGGTGCAATCCATCTAATTTTTTAACAATAGGAGGTAAACCAATTGAACCCGTAAGTAAGAACTGAACCTTCCCTGCAATTTTAGGATTGTGTACTAAATCTCTAAAAATCTGTAAGAATCGTAAGGCTTCTTCTTTGCTTTTGCGGTTTAGAATGTTCTCCAAAGTTTTTGGAAATTCGTCAATCATAATGACCAAATACTCTCCGTTGAGGTCTAACTCCTCTAATATCTTCTCAAATTCAGTTGAAAAGCTAATTTTGTCGGTATTTTGAGTCGCAATTTTTATAAAAGGTAAATCAACAGAAATATTGATGTGTTGAATTAGTATTTCGAGCGATT
The DNA here is from genome assembly GCA_025454855.1 of Arcicella sp. GTDB lineage: Bacteria > Bacteroidota > Bacteroidia > Cytophagales > Spirosomataceae > Arcicella. The sequence continues at coordinate 7,827 of JALONS010000061.1, read as the reverse complement.
TTTTTAGTCGGTCAGATGCCTTGGAGACTCCTTTAAACACCTGACTTTCAATGATTTTTTTAGCTAAAACTTTATAAAATTCTTCAATTTCCCCCACAGATTCTGTAATTTCATACACGTAAGTCCAGCCTTTGGGTTGGTTATCTTTCAAGAAATTCATGATGGAAGTCTTGCCCACACGGCGAGGAGCGGAGAGATAAACATGGTTTCCAGCTTCAAGACTTCTTTTGATTTTATTGATAACTTTGGGGCGTTCGTAGAAATCCTCTCCAGAAACAGCCACACCAATTGTATTTCTCATTTGACAAAATATTTTTTGTCAAAAGTATTAACAAAAAATATTTTGTCAAATATTTTAACAAAATATTTTTTGTCAAAGTCAATAGTAAAACCCTTTAACTCATTGTTGAACATATTTTTATGAATATTCCAACACATTTTAATCTTCGCCATTTCCAAACTGGCGATGAAGCCTCATTGGTTGAGAATGCTAATAACATCAAGATTTTTAACAACGTTCGTGATGTATTTCCGCACCCCTACACGCACGACGACGCTACTTGGTGGATTGAGATGAACAAGCAAAGCGAAAATCCAGCTACTTGTTTTGCCATTGATGTGGTGGGTGATGCTATCGGTGCGGTTGGAATTATTCTGGGTAGTGATATTTACAGAGTTTCAGCGGAGATTGGCTATTGGCTCGGCGAAAATTATTGGGGAAAAGGTATCGCTTCTGAAGCCTTAAAACTCATGGTGGATTATACGTTCAAGAATTTTGCTGAAGTACAGCGTATCTGGGCGGGGGTGTTTCACTACAATAAAGCATCCATGAGGGTGTTAGAGAAGGCAGAATTTCATTTTGAGGGTATTCAGAAAAAATCAGCCATCAAAAATGGGCATCTTCTTGATGTATATATGTATGTAAAATACCGAGACTAACTCCTGAAATTACGTAATAGTAACATCGTAAGTAAGATTAAAACTGCCTCAAAAAAGATTAAAGCGTTTACAATCCCCAACATATCGGATAGATAGCCCAAGAAAATAGCTGGAATCCCGAAGCCGATATATCCAAAAAACATATAGCCCGATACCGCTCTGGCACGTTGTTGCCCTCCGTAATTGGCGATGAGAGCTAAGCCACCCACGTAAGAATACCCGTAAGCGGCTAAACCAATGATAAACGTTCCGAATAAAATAATGGCAATTTGCTGAAAATGACAACCGATAATGACGAACAAAAAACCCGTTGGAATGAGAAAATAGCCAATGATTACGGATTTAACGGGATTCATTTTTCGGATGAATGGTTGGGTGAAAGCTCCCGTCCAGTTGATTAATACCAAACAAAAACCCGCAAAGGCTGTCATACCAAACTTGGCTAATTGAGTTGGGATAATAGCAATAACCGTTCCCGTAGCTGCCCAGCAGATGGCGATGGACATATTTACGGGGAATGAACCTTTGGGAAAATAAGGTAAACGGATGACCTCTCCACCAATGGGTTTGAGGTTGGGTAAATAAATAACTAAAAGAATACCTACTGCCGTGACGAAAAGAAGCAAAAAATACGTGGGTGGTACCAATGTAAATTCATAAAATAGGTATAACGTAGTGGCTAAAGCTCCGCCACTAAAACCAAGAGCAGTAGATAAGGAGGCTAAATTAGCAGCTTTGGTGGGTGCATCTTCAATTTTGCCTTGTAATACTTCCGTCAGATAGGCAGTGCCAGTTCCCATACTGAGGGCTAAGGCAATTCCTTGACACATCCGAGCAATGATTAATGCCCAGACAGTTGGGTTTAAAGTAATGACTAAAGTAGCCGTAAATGCAAAGCACAGGCTAATGAGCAAAACGGGTTTACGACCAAATCTATCGGAAATTCCTCCCAAAAAAATATAACAGGGTAACATTCCCGTAATATAAGCTGCCAATACCAGAGCCGTCTGACCATTACTTAGATGTTCTTGGGCGGCATACACCCTAAACAAAGGCATAGAAACATTAACGGCCAAAGTAACCAACAACAATCCGTAAGCAATAATTTGATGCGGTGGTAATATTTTCTTCATAGCACAAAGGTCGTGAAAACTATGAATTCTTAAAATTTAATCTTTTACAATTAAGGCTACGCATTGTGCCGCTACACCTTCGCCACGTCCTACAAAACCGATGTGTTCAGAAGTGGTGGCTTTGATGGAAAGGTCTTCTTCTGCAATATTCATCACCTCCGCCAAACACGCTTTCATATTTGGAATATGGGGATTGAGTTTTGGCTCTTGCAGAATGATGGTTACATCCAAATTATTCACTTCCCAACCCGCTCCACGTACCATTTCAAGCACTTTTTTTACTAAAATTTTTGAGTCCACCCCTTTATACTGAGGGTCTTTGTCGGAGAAATGATAGCCAATATTTCGCATATTCGCTGCCCCCAAAAGAGCATCACAAATTACATGGCACACAATGTCTGCATCTGAATGCCCAACTGCCCCGTGCGTATGCGGAACGATGATTCCGCCTAACCAAAAATCTCTGCCTTCTTCAAGGCGGTGTACATCATAACCTTGTCCTATTCTTAATTTCATGTTTTAGTTTATAGCTTTTAGCCTTTCCATTCCGTGGTTAGTGATTATTTTTATTACTTAATTTATTCAAAATCAGTGCGACAATGAATACAATTAAAATATCTATTAAAAACTCTTTCCAGAAGAAACCCATTGTAACAGGATGATCAAGTTTTCCAGAAGAGTGCATATAAAAAACAACTGGTAAACCTACTTTATCCCAACCATCGGATGCTGATTCGAATGTTCCAAAAATTAAACATAATACCAACCAGCAGAGAGTTGTCGAGAGTATTATTTTACGAAAGGATAAATTTCTAAACATCAGATTATAGTTCGTTTAGGATTGATTGCTTTTTGACCAAGAACTTCCCGAAATAACTCCGTTAGACGTCAACCTTTGGGGAAGTCGAACGGCGGATGTTGATATTTTATTAATTGGATGCTCACCAAAACTAATTTCCAATCACTGATAACCAATCACAAAGATTCAATAATTGCCTTTTTAATCAACTGAGGGTGACTCCATGGCACAAAATGATTCATGGTATCCACCTTTACAAATTTCAAAGATTGGGCATTGACTAACATCTTTTGGGCAAAATCCGCATTTTTAGGACTCACCAACATATCCTTACCGCCTTGAATAACAATAACGGGTTGGCGAATATTTTTCCACAAAGGTAGCATCTTTTCTAATTCGGGTTTCAAATAAAGTATTTCATGATTGGAAGCCCGAAAAGAAGCGGGTATCAATATACGAATGGGTACTAATTCCAGCGGGATTCTAAACCATTTTTCGTTGGGTTCGAGGTCGGGGGCGATAGACCCTGCTACGATGATTAGATTATCTACTAATTCGGGGTAATCCATTGCCATTCGAGCGATGAGCGGACCACCCAATGAATGCCCAATGAGAATGATTTTTTTGCCCAATTTTTTCTGTTTTGCCACAATAGGTTTTAATAAATCCGCCTGCACTATCAATGATTTTTCAGCATTTCCGAAGTCAGAATCACCAAAACCTACTCTATCAACAGCTACCATTTTTACTTTTTTCAATAAAACAGTATCTTTCATAAAATCAATGAAGGCACTCCACGAACCTGGCGAACCGTGTACAAAAAATGCCACAGGGAGTGAATCTGCACCAATTTCAGCATAATTCATCGTTGTTCCATGTACTTCTATTTGGTGCTGTTGGGGTTTCTGAGCATACCCCTCAAATTGTTTATTAATCTCTTTCTGTGAAATTTTAAAACTCATGCACGAAGACAAGATTTGTCCAATTACGAAAATAATTCCGTAAGCAATGAGGATACGTTTGGAGAGTTTTATGAGCATAGTGATATTTCGTAGGACAGGTTTTAACCTGTCGGGCAATGAGGTTAGTTTGATTAACAGGTTGGAAACCTGTCCTACTAACAAGAAGCCTTACAGATGATACAAATATCTGTAAGGCTTTGTTTTGAAATGGTAAACTAAATGACATTTTACAAAATGTTTTTGTAAATATATTCTAAGGTTAATTTTGTTTCAAAAAATGGGAAATCAATCATGTCTGTTTTCTCGGTGAAAAATAAATATTCAAAAATATTTCCATTTCTTCGGTACAATTTTACGGCAGTTTCTTCTTGTGAAATCAATAAATAGTACTGCACGGAGGGCATTTTTTAATATTCTTTCGTTTTCTCATTTCTATCAATTTTTTCAGTCGATGGCGAAAGAATCTCGGCTACTAAAACTGCTTGTGAACGGTATATTCGTCTTCATCATCAATTACAGGTACAACCATGACATCGGGGTAACGATAAAGTTTTCCTTTTACGGTGCTTAACTTGATAGTTTTTATAAATGTGTCGAATATATTTTCATTGATGAGATTATATAAAAGGATGAATAAACTACCAACAATCCGATTGGAAACCTTACTTTTTTAAGGATGCTGAATTATTTTCCTTCTACAAATTCGTGCCTTATTTCAGAGTTACGCTCTAACTCGCAGTATTCCTCTAAGGTATAGGTCTTCTCAGCGATTGTTAGCATATTGATTCATTATTTTAAACTAAAATAAATCATTTATTAGTACAAAACAAAAATCCTCACGAAATCAATTCATGAGGATTTTTGTTGAAGACAGTCGAATCTTAGTGAGTCGCAGTACCACGTTTACGCATATAAAGAAACAAACCCAGAAACGCCACTATCAAAATAGCGGGAATCACCGCAATATTATCTAAGGTGGCTTGTCCAGCGGCTAATTCAATTTTATCCATTGCTTCTTTCGGAATTACATCAAAGGCTTTTTTCAATTCTTCACCTGTTAAATTAGCAGGCACATTGAAACCAGCCTTTTGAGCATTTTCAATTTTTGCCGATTGAATCCATCCCCCGATGATGGGCTGAAAAATTGATAAACCCACCATACCAACTCCACCAATTAACGACATTCCAAATGCCCCCGTTTTGGGCAAATAAACTGCTACAAACGAAATCATGTTGGGCCAAAAGTAACACACGCCTACTGCAAAAAGAATAGCGGAAATATATACCATGCCACCTGTGGCTTGGCTCATCAATAAAATAGCAATGGTAGTAATTACGGCAGAAGCCAACAAAACCCCTGTGATATTCAGACGATGTACGATTTCACCACCGAAGAAACGCCCAACAGCCATCAAGCCTGTTACTAAGGCTAAAATTAAAAGAGGTTCAGCACCAGTGCTACCCAAGATTCTTTCTACCCAGCTTTGAGTTCCTAATTCTGTGGTGGCAGTCATAGCCATACAAACCAGCATAAACCAATACAAAGGAGAGGTAAATATTGCCTTAAAATTCTCAGCATTTGAGTTACTCAATACATTAGATTTCTCAGGAAATTGTTGCCCGTAAAATAAGTAGCCATATATGAAAGCAGGGATATACATCAAGGCGATTTTTGCTTGCCAGCCCATTCCTAAATTTGTTAATAATAAAGCTAACAATGAACCCACAACAATACCCCCTGGAAACCAAACGTGAAAACGGTTCAGCATGGTAGTAGTTTGTTTTTCATCGTACATAGTAGCAATCAAAGGGTTGAAAGCTGCTTCTACTAAACCATTGGCAAAACTGATGAGAAACGTAGAAACGAAAAGTGGCAAGAAACTGCTTGATAAAATGGAAAAAGTAATACCTGCGATATGACAGAAAAATGCCAAGAAACCTATTTTCTTAGGACCGAGCGTATTATACAAAGGACCACCTACCAAAGTGGCAATCGGGAAACCGAAAGTACCCATAAATTGAATCCAACCCAGTTGAGAATCAGAAAGTGAAAAACCACCAGCGAGGTCGTTCATAATACCTGCTCGGATGGCAAAAGCCATAGCAGTTGTTATCAAAGCAAAACAACTTCCTGTAAAAAGTCTGCTACGATTAATTGTTTGAGACATAGTGAATTAGGGGATTAAAAATGTGAATAATTGAGTAAATTTCTTGGTTTTATGAAAAATCATCTTTGAAAAATCTATCAAAAAAACAAAAACTTTTTCAGATTCCATGCACCGATTTATCAGTATTTTTATGAAAATTTGTAATTATTAAGCTATGAGCCATGAGCCATGAGCTTTGGGTTTCCCAAGAATTAGTTTTATAACTTATCCATAAAGCTCATTTTTTACGATTAATACTCGAAGCTCGCTACTCATCGCCCATTGCTATAAACTTATAGCTTTAAAAAATGGCACGTAAAATTAGAATGGGTATGATTGGTGGAAGTCTGGAGGCTTTCATCGGGGCAGTTCACCGCCGTGGAGCGGCTTTGGACGGCGAAGTAGAATTAGTATGCGGAGCGTTCAGCTCTAATCCAGCAAAATCAAAAGCAACGGGCGAAGCCCTGTATTTATCAGCAAACCGAGTGTATGGTTCTTTTGAAGAAATGATTTTGAAAGAAAAAGAACTCCCAGAAGGCGAGAGAATGGATTTTGTAACCATTGTTACACCCAACCATGTACACTTTGCAGCCGCTAAGATGGCTCTTGAAAACGGTTTTCATGTGGTTTCGGATAAACCCGCTACGCTGAATACTGAAGAAGCGTATCAGTTAAGAGACATCGTTGAGCAATCGGGTCTAATCTATTGTCTAACGCATAACTATTGTGCCTATCCGATGGTGAAAGAAGCCAAGCAGATGATTAAAAACGGGGTTATCGGACAAGTACGCAAAGTAATTGTTGAATATCCGCAAGGTTGGCTTTCGCAACTATTGGAAGCATCGGGGCAAAAACAAGCCGATTGGCGAACTGACCCCGCTCGATGTGGAGCAGCAGGTGGCGTTGGTGACATCGGAACGCACGCTGAAAATTTAGCAGAATACATTACAGGTTTGAAAATCACCGAAATTTGTGCCGATTTAACCATTTTTGTGGAAGGACGCAGATTGGATGATGATGCCAATATGCTCTTGCGTTTTGATAACGGAGCAAAGGGAATTTTACATAATTCGCAGATTTGTAATGGCGAAGAGAACGACTTGAATATTAGAATATACGGAGAATTTGGTGGTTTGAAATGGCGACAAATGGAACCTAATACCCTGATTTTGACCAATCAAGAAAAAGGCTCACGCATTATTCGTACTGGCGTAGGCGACCTTTCGCCACAGGCACAGGCTCATACTCGACAACCCGCAGGACACCCAGAAGGATACATTGAGACTTTTGCGAGTATTTACCGCAACTTTGCCTATGCCCTCAGAGCCAGATGGGGAGAAGTAGCTAAAGAAAATGCCGCTGGTGGTTTAGCAGGCGAAAGTGAAAGCATTACGGGCGGCTACAATCCAGAAATTCATGATTTTCCCGGTATTGAGGAAGGTGTGAGAGGAATGGTGTTCATTGATACCGTAGTAAAATCAAACGCTAACGGAGCCGTTTGGACGAAAATGGAAGTACATTAAACTAAAAATAGTACAGGGTAAACGGTAAATGACACAGGGGGAATTTATACCTTTATCCGCCGTTTACCTTGTACCGTTCACTGCCTATTTCCTATAATTATTCATTCCTTCAAAACATTTTTATCAGATAAAATTTATCAAAACGGTTCTGTTATTTGTAAATTAAGCGTGATGAGTAAGGAGAAACAATTAATTGACATTACAAATATTGTCGTCATGTCGTATTGGGGTACAGCATAGCCAACCTTCTGACCATTTAGGCGTATGCTATACGCCACTACACAATATCAAATAATTCATTCCAATTCCTTAAAAGGTATTAAA
>JALONS010000324.1 GCA_025454855.1 Arcicella sp. | reverse complement strand
TGAACAAAAAGATGAGCTTCGTTTTGTGTACGTATTACCCCATTCAGAAACCAAAGCCTTAATTGAGTTTACGATTTTTTCAGATAATTTAGTTACGGATGAAGAATACGAGTTCTATCTAAAACAATACATTGAAGAAACCATCAAAGTAGGAGCATATAAAATTAAGCCAGAAGAGTATCAAATATCAGAAACCGAGTTTGGGATAGTTCCCATGTCCGACGAACCACACGAAGTGTCACCCGTACCCCATGTTATTCGTATAGGCACATCAGGCGGATACGTAAAAGCCTCAACGGGATACACTTTTCAGAGATGTCAGCGGTTTTTGAAAAATTTAGTAAAGTCATTGGAAACCAATACGAATGCTTCAAACGGAATGGAATTAAATAAATGGAAAGGTTTTTTGGATACCGTTTTATTAAATGTGATGTTGAACCATCGAATTTCACAGGATAAAGTTTTTACCAGTTTTTTCAAGTACAATAAGGCTTCACAGGTATTGAAATTTTTGGATGAAGATACTACTTTTTTTGAAGATATATCTTTCATCAATACCGTACCAAAACCACCCTTTATCAGAGCTGCTTGGGATGTTTTAACGAAAAAAATATTCTAAAAGAATGCAATCATATGATTAGATTTTTTATGTGTTAATATGAATCTATACAGATAAAAATTCTTCTTTGATTTTAATTTAAGATAATTTATCTATAAAAACCTCAATCTACAAGCTAAATTGTCAAATCAAAATATTAGTTTTAAATTTGTGAATTATTAGATTTTTCATATTTCCATAATTCATAAATAATGGCATATCTTTTCACCTCTGAGTCGGTATCGGAAGGACACCCAGACAAAGTTGCAGACCAAATTTCAGACGCATTGATTGATAACTTCATGGCGTTTGACCCTTCTTCAAAAGTAGCTTGCGAAACCCTTGTAACCACTGGTCAGGTTGTATTAGCGGGTGAAGTTAAAACAAATACTTATCTTGATGTTCAGTCGATTGCCCGTGAGGTTATTCGTAAAATTGGCTACACAAAATCTGAATATATGTTTGAAGCCAATTCTTGCGGTATTCTTTCAGCTATTCACGACCAATCTGCCGATATTAATCAAGGGGTGGACAGAGTGACGGCAGATGATTTTGAATCAAAAGCAAATGCCCAAGGAGCAGGTGACCAAGGAATGATGTTTGGTTACGCTACTCGTGAAACGGATAATTATATGCCTTTGGCATTGGATTTGGCACATAAAATCCTCCAAGAAATGTCGGGCATTCGTAATAATGAGCCTGAATTGATTGGATACCTTCGTCCAGATGCAAAGTCACAAGTAACCATTGAATACTCTGACGATAACGTTCCACAAAGAATTGATACCATCGTGGTTTCAACGCAACACGATGATTTTGACCAAGATGAAGCGATGTTAGCAAAAATCAAAGCAGATGTCATCAATATCGTTATTCCAAGAGTAAAAGCTAAGTTGAAACCAGAATTACAAGCTCTTTTCAATGATGCTATTACATACCATATCAACCCAACTGGAAAATTCGTAATCGGTGGACCACACGGAGATACGGGCTTGACAGGACGTAAAATCATTGTAGATACTTACGGTGGAAAAGGTGCTCATGGTGGTGGTGCATTCTCTGGAAAAGACCCTTCAAAAGTAGATAGAAGTGCGGCTTATGCTACTCGTCACTTAGCTAAAAACGCCGTTGCTGCTGGACTTTGTGATGAAATCTTGGTACAAGTTTCTTACGCTATCGGAGTTGCTAAACCATGTGGTTTGTTTGTAAATACTTACGGAACCGCTAAAGTTGGTTTGACAGACGGAGAAATCGCTCGTAAGTTAGAAGAGGTATTTGATATGCGTCCTTACGCCATCGAACAACGTTTGAAATTGCGTAATCCAATGTACGGCGAAACAGCCGCTTACGGACACATGGGACGTAAAAATGAAGTAGTAACTAAAACTTTCAAAAGTCCAGACGGACGTATTATTGAGAAAGAAGTTGAGCTTTTCACTTGGGAAAAATTGGATTTTGTAGATGCGGTGAAAGCTAAGTTTTCGTTGTAGAAATTTAATTTACAATGCTCAACATTCAATTTTCAGTTATTATTCTTTTAATTTTTACATGACGATTGAATAGTTAGTATTGCTATATTGAAAATTAAAATTTGACTTCGATAAAAAAGGGTTACCTTCTGATGAAGGCAACCCTTTTTTGGTATGTTAGAGAAGTACTTTCTCTTGATTAACTTTCCATCGCCATTGACATTAATACTTGGCGAGTTGGATTTACTTTCTCTTGAATTTTATCTTTAAATTTTTTCAATTGAACTTTTAATGCCTCAATCGCAATGTCCATTGCTTCTTCAAAAGTGGAGGCTTGTTCTTTCACAAATAGGGTTGCCCCTGGTAAATTTATTTTCACTTCCAACAGCTTGCTTTTGACCTTCTTGGTATCGCCTTTATCTAACCTCAGAAAAACCTCACCACCTGTAATTCGGTCATAAAACATATCCAGTTTATTGAGTTTCGACTGGATAAACTCCAACAGCTTCATATCAGCGTCAAAGTGAATTGAATGCACTTGTAATTTCATACGCACTCTTGTTTAGATTGATAAATGAATGAACAAAGATGCTGCCCATTGGAGCAGTTCTTCGTATTTAACGGCGATTTCTTATTTCTTGTTATAGTGTATCAGTAATGAAATAATAAGAAAAAATCTCAGACTTGAAACAATAAAACACAAAGCAAAAAATATCCGTTGTATTCCAAAGAACTCTCCGATTTAGTCAGAAAAACCCTGTTTGATCGGAACAGGGTTTTGACATTGCTTGGGCGTTTTCTTAAATGAATTTAGAGATTTTTTTTGAATAATCCAAACGAAAAAGTAACAATCTTTGAAAATTAAAATCGCTTTCCTTGTGATTATACGTCTTAGTGTTCAAAATCTTAAAAAAATACAATTTTCATATTTATTCAAATTTCTCTGAGTAAATAATTGAAAAATAAGACTGCGATACCCTTGATTATCAGTATTTTATCTAACTGCGAAATGACCAATCTGAAATTATAAATGCTACAAATTGAAATACTATTTTAAAAATCTCCTAAAAACCATAAATTTTTCCGAAATTTGCACCTTAATTTTTTAGAGGTCAAGTAATTATACTGAGCGAAAAGCGATTTGCGAAAAGCAGATGAACAAATTGCTTAAAGCTAAAGACTTGCAGAGTTTATTTTTAGAAAACCTCAATCAGTTAAATATACTTAATCTCAAGACTCAATCCCTCCGTAAACAATGTCTGAAAAAATAATCATTCTTGATTTTGGTTCACAAGTTACACAGCTCATCGCCCGCCGTATTCGTGAGTTAAATATTTACTGCGAAATTCACCCTTTTAATAAAATTCCTGTAATTGATGAATCAGTGAAAGGGATAATCCTTTCGGGAAGTCCCTGCTCTGTTAGAGATGAAGATTCTCCAAGAGTAGATTTAAGCCTTTTCAGAGGGAAACTACCGCTTTTGGGTATTTGTTACGGGGCTCAGCTATTGGCTTTTATGGGAGGGGGAGAAGTGTATAATTCTGGGCATCGTGAATACGGAAGAGCAAAACTATCAATCGGTAGTAAACCATCGGCAATTTTTGAAGGAATTTCAGAAGATTCACAAGTTTGGATGTCGCACGGTGATACCATCATGTCATTACCAAATGATTTTGAGGTAATTGGCTCAACCGCCGACGTAAAATATGCCGCTTTCCATATCCAAGGCGAAGAAACCTATGGTATTCAGTTTCACCCCGAAGTAACTCACTCTTTGGAAGGCAAAACGATGTTGAAAAACTTTGTGTTGGAGGTTTGTAAATGTTCACAAGACTGGACGGCAGATTCGTTTGTGGATGCTACCGTTGCTCAACTAAAAGCACAATTGGGTGATGACAAAGTAGTTTTAGGGCTTTCAGGTGGGGTAGATAGTTCGGTAGCAGCCGTATTGATTCATAAAGCCATTGGGGCAAATTTATACTGTATTTTTGTGGATAATGGTTTATTGAGAAAGAATGAGTTTGAGGATGTGTTGGAATCATACAAAAATTTAGGACTGAACGTAAAAGGAGTCAATGCGAAAGACCAATTTTATACTGCTTTAGTAGGTTTGACAGACCCCGAAGCCAAGCGTAAAGCCATTGGTAAAGTATTTATTGATGTATTTGACCAAGAATCACATTTAATTGAAGACGTAAAATGGTTGGGACAAGGTACGATTTACCCAGATATTATTGAGTCGGTTTCAGTAAGTGGAGGACCTTCCCAAACTATCAAATCGCACCACAATGTGGGTGGTTTGCCCGACTACATGAAACTGCAAGTAGTAGAACCTTTGAAGACCTTGTTCAAAGACGAAGTTCGTTTAGTAGGTAAAACGTTGGGTATTCCTTCATTTATTTTGGGTCGCCATCCTTTCCCTGGACCAGGTTTAGGTATTAGAATTTTAGGCGATATTACGCCTGAGAAGGTACAAATCTTACAAGAAGTTGATTATATATTCATCAATGGCCTAAAAAACAGAGGATTATACGATGGCGTTTGGCAGGCGGGGGCGATGCTTTTACCGATACAATCCGTAGGTGTAATGGGTGACGAACGTACCTATGAGCGTGTAGTAGCCTTGCGGGCAGTTTCATCAGTAGATGGAATGACAGCAGATTGGTGTCATTTGCCGTATGACTTTTTAGCGGATATTTCCAATGAAATTATCAATAAAGTAAAGGGGGTGAATCGTGTAGTGTATGATATATCTTCAAAACCACCTGCTACGATTGAGTGGGAATAAAATACAAAAACCCTGATTTTCAAAAATCAGGGTTTTTAGTTAAATTGCATTTGAAAAATATATAGAGATAATCCTATGAAAGCAATGATTAATTTTAATACTAATATCCAATTAACATTAAATCAGTTAATTGATTTAGCTATACAACTACCTAAAAAAGAACGTTTTAAGTTAGCCTCAATTTTAGTTGAAGA
>JALONS010000060.1 GCA_025454855.1 Arcicella sp. | reverse complement strand
GAGTAAATATCAAAGGGGACTTTTGCTTATAAATCTCAAATTGGCTCATAAACCCTGATAACTCAATTTTTGAGCCAATTAATTGGAAAGTTATCTAATACAAATGTGATTTCTCAGGCGGTGTATTATTTCAATACTTATAATTGGGGAGGTCCTCAATATAGCTCATCTCGTTACGAATTGTACGTACAAGAAAACTCGTATATAAAACTCAGAGAGCTTTCTTTAGCTTATAATATTCCTGCAAATATTGCCAGAAAAATTGGAGCGAAAAGAATGACCATATCTGTTTTTGGTAGAAACTTGATGTACATATATAGAACTATCAAAGATATGGATGCTGAACAAACAACTGCTGGTTCTCGTTGGTTCGAGACTCTCACTAATACAGGGACAAACCCTGCAACTCGCTCAATTGGCTTTATGTTGAGAGCAAGTTTCTAACATCACATTCATTTCGACATAAATATTGAAAATATGAAAAAAATATTATTTATACTATCAATGGCACTTTCTATGACTTTTATAGCTTGTCAGAAGTCAGATTTTGAAGAAAGTTATGCCGACCCATCGAAAATCTCTGTAACCACCGTAGAAAAACAATTTACAGGATTTTTAGGGTCAAATAAAAGTTATGTACTACCCGACTATTGGAATTATTTTGTTGTGCTTAGAACAACCCTTAATCATTATACGCAAGTAGTAGGTTGGGAAAACTCTCCGAATCAATATACTCCCGGAGCAGCAGGAGTTAATGACCGATGGATTAATTACTATAACTTCCTGGCTCAATTCCGTGAACTTGAAAAAGTATATGCAAAGGCAAACGCAACAGAGCAAGCAGACAAGCGTATTTACAAAATTACTTCAACGATATACTTTTATGACCATACCCAAAAAGTAGTTGATTTACATGGAGACATTCCGTTTTCGAGTGCAGGTATGCTTAGTACGAATGGTGGAGACTACGCTAATTCATTTGCCAAATATGACAATGCTGAAACGATTTACGCTAAAATGTTAGACGATTTGAAGGGATTTGCAGAAGAATTAAATACGATTTCTGTAAAAGCTGGAATTTTGACTGGATTCAAAACCCAAGATTTTGTGAATAAAGGAGATTTAACGCTTTGGAAAAAATATTGTAATTCATTAAGAATTAGAATGTTAATGAGAGCATCCGCATCAAGTAAATTTACGGGCAGAGCAACTGCTGAGATTGCTGAGATTTTAGCTAATCCAAGTAAGTATCCAATCGTTTCTTCAAATACCGACAATATTCAGATTAATGTATATGATATTAATACAGAAATTCATTCAAAAGGATTTAGAAATGGTCTGGAAGATTGGGACGGAAACCTTGCAGGAAAAGTAATGATTGACCACATGAATACCAATAACGACCCCCGTCTAAGAGTAATCTTTGAAACAGGAGACAATGCTCAAGGTATTTATAAAGGTTTAGACCCAATGGCTGAATCAGCGGTACAATCGGCTGCCATAGCTGGTGGAACGTTGTCTCGTTATAATCGTTCAACATTTAGTCGTAATCAGTTTTTTCCAGGAATACTAATCAATGCAGCTGAAATAAGTTTTTTCATAGCAGAATTTCAGTTGAAAAACGGAAACAATACAGCCGCCAAAACTGCCTATGAAAACGGTATTAGGCTATCAACAGAAGCGTATTACAAATATCGGACTTTAAGCAATGACAATACCGTAGTAGCTCCAACAGTAGCAACTTCAACTGAAATACAGAATTATCTTAACGCTACCAATGTGAACTGGGCTAATGCTAAAACAGATGCTGAAAGATTAAATTTGATAGCCACTCAAAAATGGATTCATTATGGGATTCTTCAGCAAACTGAAAACTGGGCAGAAATGAGAAGATTAGACTTGCCTAAACTTTTATTCCAAGCCGATAATTCAAGCAATCAGAAGCTACCACCATTACGTTGGGTGTATCCTTCAAGTGAAGCAGTTTATAACACTGTAAATTATAATGAGATAAAATCTAAAGACAATTTGGCTACCAAGATATTCTGGGACAATCAATAATAGGTTTGACTATATAATTTCAAATATAAATTGGGGAAAATGGTTAAATATTTCTACACTTATTTCTGTTTTTGTTGAGAGAAATCAACCACTCAGAGGGTAGCTTGTTGGTGCAAACACCATCCAAAATGGAAATATTTCCGAGCTTAAAAATCAATACGTAGAACCGTTGTATATACAAATTCAAGCAGCGACTGTTCATCTAAATTTTAAAGCAAGTTGTATAATGTATAATTCCAATTTTGTCAGCACCCAAGAATCCACTCAGTTTTCTGAGTGGATTTTTTCATCTTGAAACTACTATAAACTTAATTGAATAGGTTCTTCTGAGTTGTTGGAAAAGTATTGAAAAACTGAAGTAACTCAAGTTTTAACTTTTACATCGAATAGATACCATTTCAGTATTTTCAATTAGTTTAGTTTCAGGTTTTTCAACATATGCCTTTAGGAATATATATTTCGGAATCAGGTAGAGAATAGCCTTAAATTAAAATACGACTTGGAAGTTGAGTATCCAAATCGTATTTTTAATAATTATCAAGTAAATCAAACACCCCATTCAGCAGGGTTCTGTCGCCATTCTTGTAGGGTAATTAGTTGGCTCTCAGAGATGTGTTTAGTCGCTACGGCTTCACCAATTAAAGTTTCGTAGTCACTTAGGGTATAAAAACTCAAATTCTTATCCGCAAAATTCTTTTTAGCAATGTCGAAACCGTAGGTAAAAATAGCTACCATTCCCAATACATTCGCACCCGCTTCACGGAGGGCATCAACTGCTTTCAAAGAACTGCCACCCGTTGAAACTAAGTCTTCAATCAATACTACTTTTTGTCCAGGTTTAATTGTAGCTCCTTCAATTTGATTCCCCATTCCGTGTTTTTTAGGTTCTGGACGAACGTAACAAAAAGGTAATTCTAACCAATCTGCCACCAATGCCCCTTGGGCAATACCTGCCGTAGCAACACCCGCAATAATATCAACGTCGCCCCAATACGCCTGTACAGCCGAAGCCAAACCATTTTTGATAGCAGTACGAACTTTAGGGTACGAAAGTGTAATGCGATTATCACAATAAATGGGGGAATTCCAGCCCGATGCCCATTTAAAAGGCTTATCAGGATTGAGTCTTACAGCTTTAACTTCGAGTAACATCGAAGCAACAGTTTCGGAGAGTGTACGTTGCGTCATCTGTGGTTTTGTTAATTTATGAGTGCAAAAATAGAAAGTCTCAGTAAAGTTTCGTTACAAAAGTTTAATTTTGTTCTCAATTAAGGGTCAAGCGATGCCTTTTCACACTGCCAACCACCGCAAAAATGATTATTTTTATCAATGAGTTTGTCATCAAAATTATCGGACAAAAAAAAGCCCAAACTTTATCTACTACCGAATTTGACCATTTGATTGATGCTCAGTTAGAAGCCATTAAGCCCCAAAGTTTAGAAGGTCATGTAATGATTATTAATGTGTTGGCTCCCACGATTAATCGTCTTTTTACCATTATAAAAACGGAACAGTTGCCTCATTTACAATCTATTACACTGATTTCCGAGAACAAAGAATACACCGAAGAACTCATTAAATCACAATACGTGGTTTTAAAAGCAGCAGGGGGTATTGTAAAGAATGATTTTGGTCAAATATTGATGATGTATCGTTTAAAAAAATGGGATTTGCCCAAAGGTAAATTAGATAAAGGTGAATCTTCGAGAACGGCGGCAATCAGAGAAGTTGAAGAAGAGTGCGGCGTAAAAGCTAAGTTGGGTGAAAAAATTTGTACTACTTTTCATACTTATACTTACAAAAACGAAGACATTTTGAAGCAAACTAAATGGTATTCAATGGAATTGCTCAATGATGCCAAAATGAAACCCCAAGTAGAAGAAGATATTGAAAAATTGGAATGGATGAATAAAAGTCAGGTAAAGTCAGCTCTTATCAATTCCTATTCATCTATTAGATACGTTTTGAAAAAATATTTTAGAGACTAAATAGTTTTGCCCTTAACTTTACAATAGATTTAAAATTTAAGAAATAATACCGTGAAAAAGCAAACCAAAGCCATCAGAATACAAGCAGAACGCTCTCAAAATCGGGAACACTCTGTACCACTATATCTTACTTCAAGTTTCACCTTTGAGAGTGCCGAACAAGGGCGGGCTATTTTTGCCGAAGAAGAAGAGGGAAATATCTATTCACGTTACATGAACCCCAACGTGGATGAATTCGTAGATAAAATGTGTATGCTTGAAAATACCGAAGACGGTATCGCATTTGCTACGGGTATGGCTGCCAATTTTGCAGCTATGGGCGGCTTACTTCAATCAGGCGACCACGTGGTGGCTTCAAAGGCATTGTTTGGTTCATGTATTCAGATTCTGACGAAGATTCTGCCAAAATGGGGTATTACTTGTACTTTCGTAAACGGGCATGATTTGGCGGAATGGGAAGCAGCCATTCAAGAAAATACTAAGTTTTTATTTTGTGAAAGCCCTTCTAACCCAGGTTTAGAACTGATTGATTTAGAGGCAATTTGTCAGCTGAAAGCCAAACATAATTTGATTTTGGCGATTGATAATTGCTTTGCAACACCAGTTATTCAAACTCCTGCTGACTGGGGGGCAGATTTAGTAATTCACTCGGCTACCAAATATATAGATGGACAAGGACGGGTGCTTGGGGGCATTGTGTGTGGGCGTGAGGATTTAATCAAAGAAATCAGATTCTTTGCTCGTCATACAGGACCATCAATGTCGCCATTTAATGCTTGGGTATTATCGAAAAGTTTAGAAACGTTATCTCTGCGGATGGAAAAGCACTCCGATAATGCCATGAAATTAGCTCAAGCCTTAGAAAATAATCCTGCTTTAAATGCAGTAAAATACCCATTTTTGCCTTCGCATCCCCAGTATGAATTAGCGAAAAAGCAAATGAAAATGGGTGGGGCAATCCTTACGATTGATGTAAAAGGAGGTTTTGAAGTAGTTAATGAAATGTCAAAACATTTAAAAATAGCCTCTATTTCGCCTAATCTGGGCGATACCCGCACCATCATTACGCACCCAGCTTCCACTACGCATTCAAAACTCTCTGCCGACCAAAAAGCCGAAGTAGGCATCACCGATGGTTTAGTAAGAATAGCCGTAGGTTTAGAAGCTGTAGAAGATTTGATTATGGATTTTGAACAGGCATTGGAAAAGGCTTTAGTGGGGAGTTTGGTGGGGTAATGTTTTTCCTATTGTATAAAATGAGATACCATGATAACGGATATCAATCAGTTAGATTTTTCAAAAGCCTATACATTCAAAGATTATCTCTCATGGAAGTTTAATGAGAGGGTGGAATTGTTTTGGGGATACATTTCACGAATGTCTCCTGCTCCCAATAGTAAACATCAAGAAATCAGTGGTGAATTGCATTTCCATTTAAAGAGTTTCTTGCAAAAAAAATCTTGCAAAATATATGCTGCTCCCTTTGATGTTTATCTACCTTCATTGAAAGGAGATGGACAGACGGTAGTACAGCCAGATTTGAGTGTAATTTGTGATATTTCAAAAATACAAAAGCAGGGCTGTGTGGGTTCGCCCGACTTAATAATTGAGATACTTTCTCTGGGAAATTCCCGTAAAGAAATGACTAAAAAGTTTCAGATATATGAACAAGCGGGAGTAAAAGAATATTGGGTGGTGTTTCCTTACGAACAGATGATACAAGTCTATTTGTTAGAAAATGATAAATTCCAGCTCCAGCCCGTTAGTGAGAAAAGTGTTAAAAGTGTGGTACTTGAAGGCTTTGAGCTTGATATGGATATGCTTTTTAGTGATATGGAAGAGTAAAGAATTGTCCCATTAAACAATCATGAATTTTAAAAGCTATTTATTCTAAAAAGGCTTTGACACAAATAAAAATCAACAGAATATTTAACACCTTATCTGCATCAAGATAAAAAGTGTATTGGCATTGGTGTAAGTTTCTCAAAAGAAGAAAAGAAAGTGAAAGAATTTGTTTAGAAGGAGTTTGCACAGTAGTATTATGAAAGTTTCAGTCATTATATCCATTTATAAACGTCTTGATAATTTAGAACTTATCTTGATGGGCTTGGAACGCCAAAGTTTTACCGATTTTGAAGTAATTGTTTCAGAAGATAACGATGCTTTAGAAACTAAAACTTTTTTAGAAAATTACCGTAAAAATAGCTCGTTCAAGATAAAGCACGTTTTTCAAGAGGATTTGGGGTTTCGTAAAAACAAGGCTCTAAATCAATCTTTGCGGCTTTCAGAAGGTGAAATCATTGCTTTTTTGGATGGTGATTGTGTGCCACATAAACACTTTTTGAAAGAGTACGTACATAATGTCAAAGAAAAAACAGCTTGTTTTGGTCGGCGAGTTTTCTTGGATAAAGATTATTCCCAAAGATTTTTACAAGAAAAAGATTTTAAATTATTGACGCTCACCCGACTTGCCTTTCACGTAGAAGAAGGCTTTAAATACGGATTTTATCTGCCTTATGATTGGATTAATACCCTCGACCGTGCAGGAATATACGGGTGTAATTGGGCAATTCTGAAAAGGCATTTATTAGAAATTAATGGTTTTGATGAAGATTATGTCATTGCGGGCGTTGGCGAAGATTCAGATGTTGAATGGCGTTTAGAGAAAATTGGCGTAAAGCTGCAATCAACCCGTAATAAGTCATTGGTATATCATCTTTATCATAATCCTAATTATAGCGATGCTGATATTGAACACAATCATAAAATCTATTGGCAAAAAGTAGCCGAAAATAATTTTTATTGTTTGAATGGATTAACCAAAGTAGAAAAGTAGGATTAGCAAAGCTCCAAAATAATCTTACAATAGCTTTTGCTGAAAGTTAAGCACTTTGTAATCAGTTCGTTTCGTTGCAAATGCCTAATGCCCAAATTTCAATCCCGAATCAATGTACGTAGCTTTAATAATATGTTTGGGTCTTATACTGGTCAATATTGTTATTGGCGTATATGGCGAACGCAAAATATCCGCTTTTATGCAAGACCGCCTCGGACCGATGGAGGTAGGAAAGTACGGTTTGTTACAAATATTTGCTGATTTATTAAAACTCCTTCAAAAAGAAGATATTGTGCCTACATTAGCCAATAAAAGGCTATTTCTCATCGCACCTGCCCTGATTTTCATCGCTATTTTTGCGGGTTTTGCGGTGATGCCCTTAGGTCCCAGTGAGTTTTTACAAGGGTCAAAAGCTGATATTGGGGTTTTCTATTTGTTATCCATTATTTCCATTGATATACTGGGCGTGCTAATGGCAGGTTGGGCATCCAATAATAAGTATTCTCTTTTCGGAGCGATGCGGTCAGTGGCTCAAATTGTTTCTTATGAGATTCCTTTGGGGCTTTCGGTGATGTGCGTTGTAATGATTTCACAAACCCTAAATTTGCAGGAAATCAGTTTTCAGCAGGGAGTTTATACCCAAGAAACCAACTACCTATTTGGTTTAAGATTTTTAAATATTGATGTTACCGATGTAGGCGGAATTTTATCGTGGAACATCGTGAGAATTCCTTTCTTTTTTCCAATCTACATTATTTTTTTCATTGCCTCCTTGGCGGAATGTAATAGAGCCCCATTCGACTTACCCGAAGCAGAATCCGAACTTGTGGGCGGTTTTCACACCGAATATTCTGGAATTCGTTGGGCTTTGGTTTTTCTTTCTGAATATGGAATGATGTTGTTGGTCAGCTTGTTAGGGGCTATTCTGTTTCTGGGTAGTTGGAATACTCCTTTCCCTAATATTGGTTTTTTACATTTAGCAGACTGGACTTCTGGAGAACCTAACTCTTGGCTTGGTGTGATTTGGGGAATGTTTTGGTTATTATTGAAAGCCTACCTTGGTATTTTCGTTCAGATGTGGATTCGTTGGACGTATCCCCGCCTACGAGTAGACCAACTGATGTATTTAACTTGGAAAGTGCTTACCCCATTTGCTATTTTAGGCATATTTTTATCGGCTATTTGGCGGTTATTGATGGTGTAAGTATTTATTTTATCAATTCCGTCTAAATTTGGATTATAAGACGTTATAGCAAGCCAATTAATGGAATTTTTGGGATTGTTTGGAAATATGTATCTTTGAATAAGATTTCGCTCTTAATAGTCTAAAATTTGTAATCATGACAGAAAAATTAATTTTATCTGAAATATATCAACTTCCAGAAACTTTAAAATTAGAAGTTTTACATTTTGTGTCTTTTCTAAAAGAAGAATACAAACATAAGCACGTTGAAAAAGTAGAAAACGTAAGGGTATTCGGGAAATCAAAGGGACGTTATAAAATTGCCTCTGATTTTAACGCACCTCTCGAAGACTTTAATGAATATATGTGATGCAATATTTAATTGATACACATACCTTTCTGTGGTTTACAGAAGGTTCAAATGAATTGAGTCTAAGAGCAAAGAGCATTATTGCAGATAAGAACAATCAAATCTATTTAAGTATTGGAAGTCTTTGGGAGATTTCTATAAAAACAGCAATTGGAAAATTGGAAGTTCTTGCTGATTATGAGCTAATTATAGACGATGTTGTTGGAAATGATATAGAAATTTTACCGATAAATTTTGCTCATACTGTCATTCAAAATAGGCTTCCATTTTATCATCGAGACCCATTTGATAGAATAATAGTTTCACAAGCTATAGCAGAGAATATCGATTTAATTAGTATTGATACAATTTTTGATAGTTATTTTAGTGACAAAGAAGTGAGCAGAATCGGGTAAAAAGTATCTGTACTAAATGAAAACCTTTAAAGACCTCATTGTAATCCTCGGACCCACCGCCAGCGGTAAAACCCACTTAGCCGTTCAATTAGCCCACAGAATTAATGGCGAAATTATCAGTGCTGACTCTCGTCAGGTTTATCGTGGAATGGATATTGGAACGGGTAAAGATTTAGAAGAATACACCATTGATAATCAGTCGATTCCCTATCATCTAATTGATATTTTAAACGCAGGAGAACAGTATCACATTCACCTTTTTCAACAAGATTTTTTAAGGGTATATAACGATATTATAGCCCGTGGAAAAACGCCCATTCTGTGCGGAGGCTCAGGGATGTACATAGAGGCTGTTTTGCAAGGATATGAGTTTACGGCTATTCCTATTGATGAAAATTATAGAGAAACTTTACTCCCCAAATCCTACGAAGAATTATTGAGCAGTGCCAACAATATTATTCATAAAGAAGGATTTAAGCCCGATTTGTCCACTAAAAAACGTCTTATCAGAGCTTTT
Source organism: Arcicella sp. (assembly GCA_025454855.1). GTDB lineage: Bacteria > Bacteroidota > Bacteroidia > Cytophagales > Spirosomataceae > Arcicella. The sequence goes on along the minus strand of JALONS010000060.1, from coordinate 7,548 downwards.
GAAATTAGTCGTTTTTTACATCAAAATCCTGACTTTGAAATACCCAAACCTACCGTTCCCCAATCAATTATTTTTGGCTTAAATCCTGATACGGAAATTAGAAGAGAAAAAATTACCAAACGACTTCATCATCGTTTAGAAAACGGTATGATAGAGGAAGTTAAAACATTAATTGACAACGGAATTTCGCCCGAAAAACTCATTTTTTACGGTTTGGAATATAAGTTCATCACCCAATATTTAACAGGCGAATTGACTTATGAGATTATGGTAGAACGACTCAATGTAGCCATTCATCAGTTCGCTAAGCGACAAATGACGTATTTCCGAAAAATGGAGCGAGATGGTTTGGAAATCAACTGGTTATCATCACAAAAACCGTTGGAAGAGTTAATAGAGAGGTTACAAATTTATTGAAAGTTTTAGGAGGGATATTAACCTCACCCCCAGCCCCTCTCCGTTGGAGAGGGGAGAAAGATTAGCTCGAATACACCCCTCTCCAACGGAGAGGGGGCGGGGGTGAGGTTTTACATTACAACAAATGCGTCAGCATAATATCAGCTGTTTGTAAAGCTCCTTCTACCCAACCTTGAGCATCTGAATAGGCTTCACCACAAATAAATAGTGGACAATCATCAATGGGGTGAACGATTTTGTCCCTCACTTCCCAACTTTTCACGCCAATATTCCAGCTGTTCCAACCTCCTCCGAATGGGTCTTCGCCCCAATCACGGAAGGCAGCACTACGTACACTTGGCGTAAAGTCAAGGTCATGAATCTGTTTTAATTGACGACTCATCTCTTCAATCATTCTGCGTGGGGCTTTGTATTGGTGCCAATTTTGGTTCAAGCCATCATTTTCACTCGTTTCTGCTTTTAATTCTACCCCTTCTTCTCCTACAAATGGGTCTTCAATTTGTGTATGTGAAAGTCCTCGACTCCATGTTCTTTTACGCTGAGGACGTAAGCCATCCCAAAAACCAATATTTGAGCCATCATCATAACTTGCTAATAGCATCGAGTTGCCGCTTGTCGCAGGCGAACCATCACTATTGGGCCAATAATACGTTTGTCTGACAGGTAAATCCGTCACCGTTCTTCCCGATTGCAAAGGAATATATTTGCCCGAAGTATCGGTATAGCCCGCCACTCGCCACCAAGGACTTGAATACGTGGTAAAAACCTTAAACAACGGACGAGGTGTAACGCTACCAATGAGCGACTGAATTTCTTGTAATTTCGGACAAGATGGGGCTAATAAATCAAGTGAGCGACGTGGCATTGCTAAAATCAATTGTCCTGCCGTTAAAGATTCTCCGTCAATTGTTAAGTCAAAATTGCTTCCATTCCAATCAAATGATTCCAATTTGGCATTTAGTCGGATTTCTCCGCCGATGCTCTCAAAGAAATTAGCAACCGTAATTGGCACTTGCTGAAACCCTTTTTTGAAACCTTTGTATTTGGGTGTAATGCCAAAATCAGATAAGTACCAAGGAATGGCATCGGCAGCATTCCAGTTTACTAAAGTGGAATTATATCCTCCAGAATCCATGCTGAACTGGTACGCTTCACCACTAATGACACGATAGAGTAAATTCCAAAAACCTAATTTATACAGTGGAATACCCTCAAAAGTAGCCGTTTGGGTCATGCGTAAACGGTCGTTTTCCGTGAGCGACGGGTCAGTAATTCCCGGTACAATTTGCTCAATGGCATTCACGACGATTGTTCCAGAAGAATTTCCTCTTTCTAAAAATGATAAATGATAAGGTACTTTATCAGGATTTGTCGTAAAATCAGACAAACGCAAATGTTCACCTCTCAAATACGCAATGTTTTGTGGTTGGTCAACGGGAAAATCGTACAATTCAATTTGATTATCTTTTGGCAATTTTGCATTCAATTCAGCAATCAAATTGACAATTAATTTTTGATTATTTTCCAAAATCCGCATACCACCCAATTCTGCCACCATATTCGGAATTTCGGGTGGTTTCACCGAAAGTAATCGCCCGCCAATGTGGTCGCTTCCTTCAAAAACCACAATCTTTTTGTCAGGATATTTCGTTTTGAGTTTCCAAGCACTGTAAACACCCGAAACTCCACCGCCAACAATAGCGATGTCAATGTGTTCATTTGTCATAAAATTTTCTCGCAGTTTTCTGCCGTTAGATAGTTAATTTAGAAAATAGAAGGGATATTAAAATTCGGTTTTTCACTAACGCCACCACGTCCAGCTTTTAACATTGGGGCATGGTTTTCGATAGCATCGGCATGAAAAACATTCAGTTCTGGCTGCAACAAATAGCGTTTATCAACCGAAATCATGTTTCCATCGGGCGTTGGTACAGGCGTTGTTGGCGTATTAGAGGCGATTCTCATATCTAAAATATAAGAAGTTTGATTGTTCAAAACGTGGTCAATTCCTCTTGCTACCGCTTCATGAACATTAGCAGGGGTTTGTACTACTTCGCCATGTTCGCCACCAAAAGCTTTGGCGAGATTTACAAAATCCATCTTCGGACGTTCCAAACGCAAGTAACTCGGGTCCATCGTTTTGGGTTTCCAACCATAACCTGCTTCTGTGCCGTAAGCTGCAACCACTTGCTGTAAACCTAACTGGAGGGTATGGTATTCGTGATTATTGGTAATGATGTACAAAATCGGAAGTTTTTCGTGAGTAGCCGTCCACCAAGTTTGTGGATAAAATAATGAAGAACCATCGCCCGCAGCATTAATAACTAATTTAGTACCAATACCTTGCGTTGTTTTTTCTTCTAATTTTATGCCTAAAGATGCGGGCATAGACCAACCCAAAGAACCACCTGCAACACAGTAATAACTGATTGGCTTTGCTCCTTCAGTACTAAAAGGAAGATAATATTGGAACGGAGCTCCATCAGAAACTGCCTCGTGAACGTACACGAAATTATCCACCAACTCACGTTTTTCGATTTCGTCTTTTAAAGCCTTTGCAATCACAACTGCCCAAATATCATGCTGTTGCATCGCTTCTTCCAGATAATTCTCCCATTGATGAACACGAACTTTTGCTAATTTTTCAAGTTTATTATTCCGTTCAGTTGCTTCTTTGGGACGTTGAGGTTTAATGTAATTATTTAGAATTGGTAACGTAGCTTTTACATCTCCCAAAATAGCAGACTCTCCGTAGAAATTCTTGGCAATATCCCATGTATTGTTAGTCAAATAAACCTGTGTTACCTCTTTTGGAATCAATGGTCCATCTGAATATTTGAAAACTGCCAATTGAGCCTGAGCCCCAAAACCAACCAAGAATGCCACATCATGTCTTTTAAATACCGACTGTACTCCCGCCTGACTTCCCGGCAATTCGCCTTGCCAATGATAATCATTATTGGGAAAATTGGCTACGCTACTGAAAGTCTGTTGAACCACTGGAGCTCCGATTAATTCGGCTAATTCTTGTATCTCCGCCCAAGCATCGGCATAACCAACGGCATCTCCTGCCACAATTAATGGATTTTTGGCATTAGCTAATAAATCTGCCGCTTGTTTTATTGAAGTATCATCGCCCGTAAAATGAGGAGAAATTCGTGTAATGCCTTCCATCTTTTGGTCGGCTTCAATGGCAACCATCATAAATTCCCAAGGAATAGAAATAAAAACTGGTCCATTGGGCGGAGCCATTGCTTCTTTGAAAGCACGTTGTAAAACTAAGGGTACTTCTTCGGGTGTACGAACTTCATGAGCCCATTTGGTGTATTGGCGAGCTAAATCAACCAAATTGGAAGCTAAGAGAGGTTCTTGGGTAACTAATTCATTTTGTTGTTGGCAACAAAGAATTATTAAAGGTGTGTTTGAGCGATAAGCATTAAATAAATTGCCAATGCTGTGGGCAATTCCGGGGGTGACGTGAACTACTAAAATTCCGGGTTTTCCAGTCATTCTTGCCGAACCCATTGCTGCTCCAATCGCAATATTTTCATGGAGACATTCGATGTATTTTACACCGTTTTCTGGATACGAAGTTCCATCAATAATCGGTATTTCATTGGTTCCGGGAACACCAAAAATGTAATGAATCCCCAATTCTTTCAACGCATCGAATAGATAGTCCCTTGTCCAACGAGTTGGATTTTCAATAGTAGCCTTTTTCATTAGTTATCAGTTTAAATTATATGGTTTGTTACTTGTGTTCTATGAATAAAATTTAGAGTTATCAGACAAGTATGTATTCTCTCTCGTCCATTATAATCTGCAATGAAAACTACTTATTCGGCTTATTTATAAAATTTTCTGCTAAACTATGTAATAAATTCAACAAAAAAACAGGTAGAAATACCTGTTTTAAATTAATATGAGAAAATATATGATTATCTATTTTTGACTTCGGAGGGATTCTATGATGACATTTGGGAATTAGTTATCATTTCAGAAAAAATGGACGATAGAACGTCTATTGAGTAAGCGGTAAATTACTTTAGAGAAATATTTTTTAAATTAGGATTAGTAATCAAGATTTTTATGTTAGTAACATCTTCATTTTCAATGTAATACCAAATAATAAAATTTTAGACCACAAAATAAATATTTATTTGGAAGTGTCTGATTTTCAGTTATTTTTGGAATTGTTTTTGTTCTGTTACTAATCACTGATGTTACTTTTTAATATAATAGCGTCACAAAGTCTCAGAAATTATGAAAAATAATCCTTACAACCGTTAAACAACCGCCATGTTATTCGTACTATTCTCACTGCTTTTGCTGGGTATGGGAGTATATCTCAGCTATAAAGTTACCAAAACAAAAGACGACCGAATGCCAGTAAAAACTTCTTAGTCGTCGTTTTCTAATATTTCTAATATATTCATTAAATCTTCAAAGTCACCGAATCCCGGTCTGATTTCGTTACCTCCTTGTAGTGCAACTCCACTGAGTTGGGTTTGCTCCAAGAGGTCGTTTACGTTTGATTCCTTGATGCCAAACCCTAAAATTATAGGAAATTGAAAAGACCATGCGTCAATCTGGCTCAAGACAGCATCATCAATCACGCCAAAGTCATCGGAGTTTTCTAATAAAAAATAAGAAACATGAGCCTTTGTAGCTTGAAATAGAGCGGGTAAATTATCGGTGGCAAAATCTACCTTTAAGATGATGGGTTTGCCTATTCTTTCAATGGCTAAAATATTTTCCCAGTCGCTGACCTCTAAATAATCTGGTTGGTATTGGTCGGTGAGGGCTACAATTTCATCAAAGTTTTTGGTATTTGTTTCTCCCACAATTTTAACTCCTGCCAACCATCCACGCATTTCTTTAAATTTTTCGAAGTCCAATTCATCCATCGAAAAACCTAACATTTCAACGCCCATGCCAGCACAATAACGGGCATCAGACAGATTATTAAGATTGGAAACTTTTACGGTTGTTTTAAGCATATTTTAATTCTTATCATTTAAGTAGTAAGCGAAACTGTTTGGGAGTCACAACTCTTAATTTAGGAAAGTCTAATTTTTTGAAAACATTAAAATGTCTATCATTTGTTATCAAATAGTCCGCATTAAGACTGATAGCAAGGTCTGAGAATTTATTATCGTCAGGGTCATCTGTAATGATATTCCACTTAAAATATGGTTCTGCAAAAATTACATTTGGTGCATTTTCAAGAATACTCAAAACTAAATCTGCTGTTTGAACAGAATAAAATTCAATCAATTTTTCTTCATATTCATCTAATATTTCTGTACTAACTATCCACTCGAATACTTCTAATTTGAAAGCGTCATAGATAAATCGTTCAAAATTACCTTTTTTGATAGTCAATCTAAGCACATTGGTGTCTATCACTACTCTCATTTATTTTTAGGAGTTCTCTGGTGTTGATGCCTGATTGTTTCAAAATCTTTGTCTGTAAGACCTTTTTCGATGACAACCCGTTCTACCTCTGTATCTAATTCATCAGATAACAATTTGACTATTCCACGTTTTATTTTCAAGATTTGTTCTTTCGTCATTGGGCGAGAAAACATTCTTAAAAGTCCTATTTGAACCTCATTTAATCCACTAAAGTTGATTTGTTGATTTCTCATAAGTTTTTTGCTTTTAAATCGTCGGGTAATTTAATACAAAACTATCATCAGTGAGCCTTAGAACCAAAGTATTTGTAGGAATGTTGTAACTTTGTATTGCGATTCTGGAGAATCGGGGTACATTTTTTCGATTCTGGAGAATCGAGGTACATTTAAACGGAGGACTTTGAATCCTTGCAGAGAACAAGATGAGTAAACACGGAAGAATTTTAGTTGCCATGAGTGGCGGCATTGATAGTTCAGTAGCGGCAGTAATGTTGCATGAAGAAGGTTATGAGGTGGTAGGAATGACCATGAAAACATGGGATTATGCCTCGTCGGGCGGAACGAAGAAAGAAACAGGCTGTTGTTCCTTAGATTCTATCAACGATGCCCGTAATGTAGCAGTACAGTTAGGGTTCCCACATTATATTTTGGATATTAGAAACGAATTTGGCGACGCTGTAATTGACTATTTCACAGGGGAATATTTAGAAGGACGCACGCCAAACCCTTGTGTGATGTGTAATACGCACATTAAATGGGATGCACTTTTGAAACGTGCCGATAAATTAGACTGTGAATTTATTGCTACGGGACATTATGCTAATATTCGTGAGGAAAGCAGCAGGCACATCATTTCAAAAGGTTTTGATGCTTGGAAAGACCAAAGCTACGTACTTTGGGGGGTATCGCAAGAAAGTTTAGCTCGCACAAAATTACCTCTGGGGCATTTAACAAAAGCTAAAATTCGTGAAATGGCTACCGAACGTGGTTTTATGGATTTGGTGAACAAAGCTGAAAGCTACGAAATTTGTTTTGTGCCTGATAATGATTATCGTGGCTTTATCAAAAGAAGAGTAGAGGGATTGGAAGAAAGTGTAAAAGGTGGAAATTTCATTGACCAACACGGAAAAATATTGGGCAAACACGAAGGTTATCCTTTTTATACCATCGGGCAACGCAAAGGTTTAGGCATTGCGTTTGGCTACCCTGCTTTTGTAACTGAAATCAGAAAGGAAACCAATGAAGTAGTTATCGGACGTGATAAAGATTTGGAACGAGACGGTATGATGGTAGGACAATTGAATTTATCAAAATACGCCAGCATTGATAAACCGTTAGATACCGTTACGAAAGTGCGTTATAAAGATGCGGGTACTGCTGCCACCATTATTCAAGAAGGCAATAAAATGCGAGTAGATTTTACTGAGCCCGTTTCGGGAATTGCACCAGGGCAGGCTGCAGTTTTTTATGAAGGTAATGACGTAGTGGGTGGCGGTTGGATTTTAAAATCCTTTAAGAAAGATGTTGAAACTGGAATCTATGCCGCTGAGATGAGTATGTAAGTGTTGAAGTTAGCATTCTTGAAACTATCCTGTAATGCTAACTTCAGTAATTCCATCAATTTCGCCACTTAAAAGATTGATTATCAATGGCTCTCATGGTGCAAAGAATTCCTTCTAAATGGTCGTATTCGTGTTGGATAAGTTCAGAAAGG
>JALONS010000059.1 GCA_025454855.1 Arcicella sp. | reverse complement strand
AACAAAGGGTATGGGTTCCGTCATCACAATTTCTAAGATTTTTCGGTTAAACTCAGAAATATGGATTTGCCCCGTATCATTCTGAATATCAGCGATTTCGGTTTTTAACTGACTCAATAACGCTAACTTTTTAAGATTTTTAGCTACTTCTTGAAAGAGAATATATTTTGACTTGTATAGTTCATGTATTCTCAATATTGTATTTCCACAATCTACTAAAGTATCGGAAATATTATCTATTGCAATTTTTATTTCTTTAGGTTTACTTTTAGAGTACCAAATATTATTCTCTAATGCTTCAGTTACACGTTTTCCTGGTTCTCTAAAAAAATCCCCTTCTTTTATTTTCTTAAAATAACCCATGCAACCGCTTTCTCCGTAGGAAAAATCATTGACATAAAGTGATGCATCATCCAAAAGTTCAAAAATTATATTCACAGCCTGTAGTATACTACCTTTTATATTATCACAGTATTCTTTCAGATTCTTCTCAATCAACAGAAAATCAGCAGGTTGCAAATCAGCAATTAATTCAACCGAAGACTGATGTTTATCAGATAAAAGATTTTCACCAAACTTTGCCAATTCCTTTGGAAGTCCGTTCCAAGATTTACCATCATTGGCTTTTTCCATCGCAAAACTTTGTATGGCTTCGGTAATTTGTTCAAAATTATCGGTATTTACTTTCTGAAATAGTTGCTCAACCGCTCCTTCCATCAGCACATCGGCATCCAGATTTACCTCAAAATTGAACGGAAAGCCTAATTCCTCCGTAAATGCCGCTACAATCCGTTGTACAAAAGAATCAATCGTTGAAACAGAGAAATTGGCGTATTCATGAATAATGTGTTTGAAAGTCCGATTGGCACGTTCACGCAAAGTCCACTCGTCAATTTGTACACCTTCGTCTTTTAATTCGGTTAAAATCTGTTGAAAAATACCTTCGGAAGCCTCAATTTCTTTGGGGTCATTGCTCGAAAACTGATAGAGGTATTTCAAAATACGTTCTTTCATTTCCTGAGCTGCCGCTTTGGTAAAAGTTACTGCCAAAATATGATTGAAATACCACGGAGAGGTAGTTTTTAAGGCTAATTTGATGTATTCTTTGGCTAAGGTATAGGTTTTTCCAGAACCAGCGGAGGATGAATATATTTTAAATTTAGGAGATTCCATGTGATGTATCAAAAGGTATTGAGTGAGACAAAGTTATTGTTTTTTTTATGTTTGATTAAAGGAGTTATCAGAATTAATCAATTCAGAAAATAATTTGATAAGAGCGTAGCCAGTGAAAAAATCGAAAATTATTCTTCTAGCCAGTGAAAAAATCGAAAATTATTCTTCACACATCAGTTTATTGACTAATTTTGTAGCCACACTAACCAGCGGATTCGCTCCGTTTACATATAGCCCATGCGTACTTTGTTAGATTTTGAAAAACCAATTGCTGAGCTCGAAACCAAATTGGCGGAGATGAAAAAATTGGCAATTGACAATAATGTTGATGTTTCAGCGGCGGCTTCGCAATTGGAAAACAGCATTGAAGAACTAAAAAAAGAAACCTTCACAAACCTGACTCGCTGGCAAAGAGTTCAACTTTCTCGCCACCCTGAACGCCCCTATACGCTCGACTACATTGAGCAAATGTGTGATGAATTCATCGAAATTTTTGGAGATAGAACCGTTGCCGACGACAAAGCAATGGTTGGTGGTTTGGGAAAAATTGGCGACCAAACAGTGATGTTTGTGGGTCAGCAGAAAGGAAGAAATACCAAACAGCGTCAATTAAGAAACTTCGGAATGCCCAATCCAGAAGGTTATAGAAAAGCCTTGCGTTTGATGAAAATGGCTGAAAAATTCGGCAAACCAATCGTTACGCTTATCGATACCCCAGGGGCTTTCCCAGGATTAGAAGCTGAGGAACGTGGACAAGGCGAAGCCATTGCTCGTAATATCCGTGATATGTTCATGCTGAAAGTACCTGTTATTTGCATTATCATTGGCGAAGGAGCTTCGGGTGGGGCTTTGGGCATTGCCATAGGTGATAGAGTTTTGATGTTGGAAAACGCTTGGTATTCAGTAATTTCACCCGAAAACTGTTCGACTATTCTCTGGAGAACTTGGGATTTTAAAGAACAAGCTGCCGAAGCCCTAAAATTGACAGCAACCGATATGCAGGGCAACGGTTTGGTAGATGGTATTATTCCTGAACCATTAGGTGGGGCTCATTTAAACCCAACTTTAGCGATTGATATAGTCAAAAAAGTGATTTTAGAAACCATTCAAGAACTACAACAAATATCTCCAACTGAAAGAATTAACCAGCGTATTGAGAAATTCAGTGGCATGGGAGTTTACAATTAAGTTGCTTTAGGTTTTAAACAATAGGCTTTTAACAAAGTTGTTGATAAACACTTGTCTTCCATTTTGTTAAATGCCTAAGGCTTATTGCTTAATGCTTATTGCACTTTATGAAATATAAAACCGAGATAATTCAAGCCTTTCTTTTTATTGCTACCCTGATAACCACTACATTAGCAGGTGCAGAAGCCATTACTGGGCGTTTTTTCTTTTTTCTACCTCCAGATGCTATTCTACATTTTCCCGAAGATTTTTGGCAAGGTTTTCAGTTTTCAATCCCTTTTTTATTGATACTCACCTGCCACGAATTCGGTCATTATTTTATGGCTCGGTACTACAAAATTAAAGTTTCTTTGCCTTATTATATCCCTATGTGGTTGAGTGCTATTACAATGAGTATTGGTACAATGGGAGCGGTCATTAGAATAAAAGAACGTACTCGGTCGAGAAAGGAATATTTTGATATTGGCATTGCAGGACCTTTAGCTGGGTTTGTTGTTGCGTTGGGCGTATTATACTACGGTTTCTCGCATCTTCCTCCACTTGAATACATTTTCAAAATTCACCCAGAATACACCAAATTTGGCGAACATTATAAAACCGACGTACTTCACATCACGAAGTTTATGAACGGGCAGTTAGTTTTGGGTGATAATTTGTTGTTCAAGTTTTTCAAAACGTATGTAGCAGATGCCCGCTTGTTACCTCCGAATTTTGAAATTATGCACTACCCATACATTTGGGCGGGTTATTTATCCCTATTTTTTACAGCATTAAATCTTATTCCGATTGGTCAATTAGACGGCGGACATATCCTTTATGGTTTAATTGGCAAGAAGAATTTCAATATCGTTTCGCCCGCTATTTTTATTGGATTTGTACTGTTTTCGGGTTATGGTTTATTAACGGTACATGACATTAAGAATATCGGGATGGGTGGGCAATACAAAGATGAATCTGAGTTTTTTACGTGGTTATTGGGCTACATTTTCTTTCTAAGAATCTGTTTTTCAAGAGTTTCCGAAAACCAACTTACCGTTTGGGCAATTAGTCTCGGCGTGGTACTCACTCAATTTTTATTGAGTTATATTCCCCAAATTGCTACTTCACATGGTTTTATTGGCTTTCTGCCATTTATCTTATTATTGGGCAGGTTTTTGGGCATCTATCATCCAGAAGTTGAAATTGATGAACCGCTTGATTTCAAAAGAAAACTTTTGGGTTGGCTTACTTTAATCATTTTCATTTTGTGCTTTACTCCCTATCCATTCATGGAAATAGATATTTTAGCTAAATAAGTGGCAATTTTATCAGGATATAATTATATTTATCGCCAATATCCCTGACCATTTTATTCAAATGCTAAATTTTATCTTCAAATCAGTTTTTAAACTCTCTGGCTGGAAACTCGTAGGCAGTTTTCCTAAAAATCTCAAAAAAAGTATTGTTATTGTTGCTCCGCACGCCGACTGGACAGATTTTCCCATTGGTTTAGGTGGTAGAGCCGCCATTGGTGTCACCATGAATTTTCTGGGAAAAGAAGAACTTTTTAATGGCCCATTCGGATGGCTTTTTAGGTGGTTAGGAGGCTTTCCCGTAGATAGATTCAATAATAATCAAATGGTAGATTCGGTAGTTAATCTTTTTAACAGTCACGATACATTATACATCGTTTTAGCTCCCGAAGGTACACGAAAGGGCGTTTCAAAATTAAGAACAGGCTTCTATTTCATGGCAAAGAAAGCAAATGTACCAATTATGATGGTAGCTTTTGATTACCCCAAAAAAGAAATACGATTGAGTGAACCTTACGCTCTTACCCACAGTATCGAAGACGATTTGAGACAAATTGCCCATTATTACAACCAAGTAAGCGGGGTCAAAAAAGAATGGGTTGGCAATTATTTAAATGGCATTTTTAATGGCTGAAACCATTAAACTCCCTGCTCGTTCAGAAGCTCCCTTTTCGCCTAAAATATTCTTAATTTCTTGATAACCATCTAATTGAGCCTGTCGAGTTTCTTGATTCAGGGTAATTTTGGTCAATTCTTTGGTCAAATTTTCTTTGGTCAAATCGTATTGCAACAGCTCTGTTACCACTTCACGCCCCGCAATGAGGTTAACTAAAGAGACAAACGGAACTCTGATTACTCTTTTATAAACCTGATAAGCCGCCCAGCCGCCTTTGTAACAAACTACTTGTGGTACACTGAAAAGGGCGGTTTCTAAGGTAGCCGTTCCTGATGTTACTAAAGCAGCATCGGCTACTGATAATAAATTATAGGCATCATCCAACACAATTTTTACGGGAAAAATAGACTGCCAACGAGCATACAATTCTTTCGGAAGGTTAGAAACCGCTCCGATAACAAACTGATAATCAGGAAATTCATAAACTTGAGACAACATCAAAGGTAACATCGTTTCTACCTCTTGTTTTCTACTACCCGGTAAAATAGCAATGATAGGTTTCTGCCCAATGCGAACTTCTTTCCTAAAATCAGGAGTCGGTGTAAAATCAGCAATGGCATCAAAAAGTGGATTTCCTACGTAGGTAACTTCATAATCATACTGCTTGAAGAAGTCAGTTTCAAAAGGGAAAATCACAAACAATTTATCGACAAACTGCTTGATTTTCAAAGCTCGGGATTGGTTCCAAGCCCAAACTTTCGGAGAAATATAATAGAATGTTTTAAAACCGTTAGTTTTAGCAAATTTGGCAACTCGCATATTAAAACCTGCGTAGTCAATCAGAATAACTACGTCTGGTTGGAAGGATTTTATGTCTTTTTTACAAAATGACAGAAACCCAAGAATAGTCGGCAGGTTTTTAACAACCTCAAAAAAGCCCATAAAAGCAAGGTCTCGGTAATGCTTTACTACCTCCGCTCCTGCTTCTTGCATCATATCACCACCCCAAGCTCGTATTTGAGCGGAAGAATCGTGTTTGCGAATTCCTTTAATTAAATTCGAGCCATGCAAATCTCCCGAACGTTCACCTGCGATGATGTAATATTTCATTTTCCAATGAGTGAATGAGTGAATGAGTGAATGAGTGAAGGTTTGCCCGAAAGAATTATTCTATCATTCACTCATTCAAAATTATTCCCCAAAGTATTCAACAAAATTCTTTTGGGTTTCAAAAAGCTGTAAACTGTGTAACTTGGCAGTTTTAGAGGCTTTTTCAACTTGTGGAGCCAATATTTTCCAGATTTCCATCACAAAAATTTCACAACTTGCCATTTTCCCAGCCATAAAATCTACGTCGAGATTAAGATTTTTGTGATCTACTTTCTCAATTATTTCTCTTTTCACAATATCGCCTAATACTTTGAGGTCAATAACGAAACCTGTATCGGGGTCTGGATTCCCCTTCACGGTTACGATAAGTTCAAAATTATGACCGTGCCAATTAATATTAGCACAAGGTCCGAAAACCTCACGATTCTTTTCTTCTGTCCAGTTGGGATTATACAGCCTGTGAGCGGCGTTAAAGTGTTCTTTACGACTTACGTAAACCATTGTTTTCAGTGTTTAAAAGTGAAGATACGATTGGGAAAACAGTAGCAATCCATATCTGAAATAAGAATATCACAAAATTACAATGATTTCATTTCTCAAAAAAATAATATATTGAAGTTCGGCAATAAAGGGGTTGAGTATTTCTAATCAAAACAATCATTTTTTAATCAAAACGGTAGTAATTGACAGAATAGCATTATTTATTGAGTATAAAAACTCATAGAATCTTAGAAAATTTATATTTTTTCAAAATATCGTGTATAGTTTTCCTCGAAACTTAATGATAATTTTGATGGTTATTTACAATTACCTAACACGCATAAATACAATTTTATTCCCCACTACTTTATGATTATTGTTACGGGTGCCGCAGGATTCATCGGAAGTTGCTTGATTCAGAGATTAAATCAAGACAATTTTAATTACATAATTGCTGTCGATGATTTTTCTGACGAACAGAAAAATAAGAATCTGGACGGCAAAAAAATCCAAGAACGAGTAGAAAGAGAACACTTTTTTGATTGGTTAGAAAACAACTATCAAGAGATAGAATTTTGTTTCCATATCGGAGCCAGAACCGATACTACGGAATTTAATGTTGAAATTTTCAACAAACTAAATCTTAATTATTCCAAAAAGATTTGGAAAAAATGCCACGATTATCAAATTCCGTTGGTTTACGCATCATCGGCGGCAACTTATGGTTTGGGAGAATTAGGCTACGATGATAACGAATCGTTAATTCCACAATTAAAACCATTAAACCCTTACGGAGACTCCAAAAATGATTTTGATATTTGGGCGTTAAAGCAAGAAGAACAGCCATTTTTTTGGGCAGGTTTGAAATTTTTCAATGTGTATGGTCCGAACGAATTTCACAAAGGACGAATGGCATCCGTAATTTGGCATACATTCAATCAAATCAAGAAAACTGGGGGCATGAAATTATTCCGTTCCCACAACCCAGAGTTCAAGGACGGTGAACAAATGCGTGATTTTGTGTACGTGAAAGATGTAGTGGAAGTGTGTATGTTTTTGATGCACCACCGTCGCAATTCAGGTATTTATAATTTAGGATCGGGCAAAGCTCGTACTTTCTTAGATTTAGTAAAAAATACATTTAAAGCCTTAGATACTGAAGAAAACATTTCGTTTATTGACACTCCCGAAGACATCAGAGACAAATACCAATATTTTACCGAAGCCAATATGTCGAAGCTAAAATCAATCGGTTACGAGCGTCCCTTTCATACTTTGGAAGAAGGCGTTGCTGATTATGTAAAAAATCATTTGGCGGTTGAGAAGTATTATTAATCTTGATTATCAAACAAAAAAGACGGTTTATAGCCGTCTTTTTTGTTTTTGCCAGAATTCAAGTACTTTACTTGATTGGTTGAATTAAAATAACTAACGTAAACAATTACAAGTAAATTGAACATCAAAATCGCATTTACAATTCTCTTTTTGTAAATTTGAAGTTCATTTATATACAAAATCTAATCATGTTAAAATCTATCCCCTTCGACCAAACTCATGCTTTTTCTTTGCTTTCTAAACACAAAGCTGAACTGAACAATACCTCTATCAAGGAGCTTTTCAGGAATGATACTGAGCGTTTTAGCAAATTTTCTGTACGTTTTGAGGACATTTTGGTTGATTACTCTAAAAATATTATTACTGAAAAAACCAAAGCTGCATTAATTGCTTTAGCCAATGAATGTGAGTTGGACGATGCCATTGAACGGATGTTCACGGGCGATACTATCAACCAAACTGAAAAAAGAGCCGTTCTGCACGTAGCACTCAGAAACCGCTCGAATTCGCCCGTGGCAGTTGATGGTAACGATGTAATGCCCGATATAAACGCTGTTCTGGAAAAAATGAAAGGCTTTTCGGAAAAAGTAATTGTTGGTGAGTGGAAGGGGTACTCTGGAAAAGCTATCACCGATGTAGTGAATATTGGTATCGGAGGCTCTGATTTAGGTCCTGTAATGGTGACAGAAGCTCTGAAACCCTATAAAAATCATTTAAACTTACATTTTGTCTCTAATGTTGATGGTACTCACATTGCGGAAGTTTTCAAGAAAATCAATCCAGAAACAACGTTATTTTTAATTGCTTCAAAAACTTTCACGACCCAAGAAACTATGGCAAATGCCCATTCGGCTCGAGATTGGTTTTTGGCAAATGGTGGTTCTTCCGAAGCCGTTGCAAAACACTTTGTTGCGGTTTCTACCAACGAAAAATTAGTGACTGCTTTTGGTATTGATGCCGAGAATATGTTTGGTTTTTGGGACTGGGTTGGTGGTAGATATTCGCTTTGGTCAGCAATCGGTTTGAGTATTATTTTATCAGTGGGCTTTGATAACTTTATTGAGTTGTTAGAAGGTGCTCATGCGATGGATAGACATTTCCGCACGGCTGATTTTAATGAAAATATACCCGTTATTTTAGCACTCTTGGGTATCTGGTACAATAATTTTTACGGTACAGAAACACAGGCTATTTTACCGTATGACCAATATATGCACCGTTTTGCGGCGTATTTCCAACAAGGAGATATGGAGTCGAATGGGAAATATGTGGGAAGAGACGGTAACGAAGTGAACTACCAGACGGGTCCTGTTATTTGGGGCGAACCTGGTACAAATGGGCAGCACGCTTTTTATCAATTAATTCATCAAGGAACGAAAATTATTCCTGCTGACTTTCTCGCTCCTGCGGTGTCACACAACCAGTTAGGAAATCACCACACTTTATTACTTTCCAATTTTTTTGCTCAAACTGAAGCCCTAATGAACGGAAAGACTCGTGAAGAAGTAGAAGCAGAATTACAAAAAGCAGGTAAATCTGCCACTGAAATTGAAGAATTAGCTCCTTTTAAAGTTTTTAAGGGGAATCGCCCGACAAATTCTATTTTATTCAAACAATTAACCCCACGAACTTTAGGTAGTTTGATAGCAATGTACGAACATAAAATCTTTGTGCAGGGCATCATTTGGAATGTTTATAGTTTCGACCAGTGGGGCGTAGAACTGGGGAAACAATTAGCCAATCAAATTTTACCCGAATTATCTGGTAACGAAGAAGTTACTTCGCATGATTCCTCCACAAATGGATTAATTAATGCTTATAAAAACTGGCGATAAATAAAAATCCCTCAATCGAACAAGATTGAGGGATTTTGTTTTATGGAGTTAATTGAAAAGTTATCGGTAAAGTAAACTTAGCTTTTACCAAACGACCTCTCTCTTTACTGGGCTTCCATTTGCCCGATGATAATTTAATAACTCTAAGAGCCTCCTCATCACAACCAAAACCAACACTTTTCAGGATCTGATAATCACACAACGTTCCATCGGTACAAATATCAAAACTTGTATGAACTTGTCCACTAACATTTGCCCTTTGTGCCGCAGAGGGATATTTCAATGTTCCTTGTAAAAACATTCCAAAACCCTGCATACCTCCTTTAAACTCAGCTGGTTCGTGAGGATTTACATAAGTTACTGAGTCTTTTCCATCAAATGAAACACCCCCTAAACATTTATTTTTTTGATAATTTTCTCTGAAATATAATTCTCCATCGGTATATTTCCCAATCCATTTTCCTTCTTTATAACCATTATTTAACAAGCCAGAAATCACTAAAACTTTATTATTGCGTATTTCATAATATTCATCTTGTCCATTGCCGTCTTTAACGATTTGCCTACCTAATGTATCCCAAACAGCTATAAATTTTTCTTCTACTCCATCTCTCTTTCTATTTATCTCCCGAATATACGCTAATTGCCCATTGGCAAACCACTTGTAGATAAGTTCATGATTTACTTTCCCATTGAGATTAATAATTTCTTCTAACTTTATTCTACCGTTTGGATAATAAGTATAAATATTACTGCCTACTTTTTTACGAATAGTCTGTCCGTTAGCAAAATGATTATTATAAATATTGGGGAATTCACTATTGGTTGGTGCTATCGTATAATACTCTTTCAAAGTATCTTGGGGAGATTCCAAAATCTCTGGATGGTATCTGTCTAAACTATCTACTCTTCTAAATGCTCGTCCGATTGGTTCATAGTCTTTCTTAGTAACCATGTAATAAAATACATTACTTAATAAATCGCCCGTTGATGAATCTACGGTATATTTAGCTAAATACTTGATTTCTTTATCGTTGAAAGTTTGCTTGAAATCCTTTCCATAATATTCTATCACTTCTCCTTTCTGAAAAATGATTTGTTTATCGTTGAAAAAAGGAACTTCAACCAATAGCTTTCTTTTACCGTTTAGTTCAGCATTTAGGACTCTTGCATTTATTAATTTAGTCACTCGAAGAGCTTCTTTGTCACAATCTTCTCGTAGTCCCGTCACAATTTCGTGTGAAACTGGCAGTCCATTGTCATCAACAGTTATTCGTACTGTTACCTTGCCTTGAACGTCAGCTACTTTGGCCATAAACGGAATCTGAACCGTAGATTCTATAAATTTCTGGATTTGGTTGAAATCTTGATATTGGTTCTGAGCAACAGCTACGATACTACAGAATAGAAGTAGTAAAATATTTAAAATTTTCATGATGTAAAAATGTATTAAGTGAGTATAAGTAGTATTTATTATGAATTCAGAACGTTATTTAAACCTTTCTAAAATCTCTTCAAGCGTCAGCTTTTCCTGCTCACCCGAAGACATATTCTTTAGGGTTAATTTACCCGTTTCCATTTCCTCCGAACCAATGATACACACATAAGGTATTTGCTTTTTATCGGCATACTCCATTTGCTTTTTAATCTTGCTGATATCAGGATATACCTCTGAATTAACCCCCGCCTGACGAGCTTTTTGAAGCAATGGCAAAGCAAACTCTAATTCAGTTTTCCCAAAATGGCAGAATAATAATTTAGTAGTAACTGATTGATTTTCAGGAAAAAGGCTTAACTCTTCCATAACATCATAAATTCTATCCACACCAAAAGAAATACCTACACCAGATAAACCTGGCACGCCAAAAGTACCCGTTAAATTATCATAACGACCTCCGCCCGTGATAGAGCCGATTTGTACATCTAATGCTTTTACCTCAAAAATAGCCCCTGTATAATACGAAAGTCCACGGGCGAGTGTAATGTCTAATTCTATACTTTTTTCATCAATTCCAAAAACAGAAAAATATGTCCAAACTTGTTTTAATTCTTCAATGCCTTTTTTACCTATTTCCGAGTTTTGGAATAAACTTTCTAACTTCAAAAATTTCTCTTGATTTGTCCCTGAAATTTCAAAAATAGGGTCAAGTTTTGTGAGAGAATCCTGCGAAAATCCCTTCTCTGCTAATTCTTCTAACACTTTATCTTTGCCAATCTTGTCTAATTTATCAATCGCAACTGCCAGTGTTCCCTCCTCACCTACTGCACCAATAGCTTCAGAAAGCCCCGTTAATATCTTTCGATTGTTAATTTTGAGCATAAAATTAATTCCCAAAGCCTGCATGACTTCGTGAATCATTAATACAATTTCGGCTTCACAAATCAGAGAATCTGTACCAACCACGTCGGCATCGCATTGGTAAAACTCACGGTAGCGACCTTTCTGCGGACGGTCGCCCCGCCAAACGGGTTGAATTTGATACCGCTTAAATGGCATTGCCAAATCGTTACGATTCATTACTACGTAGCGAGCAAAAGGTACTGTGAGGTCATATTTTAGTCCCTTTTCGGATATCTTAGTAGTCAGTTTTTTGCACCCTTCGTCTAAATCAGGCTGACCTATTTTCTCCGAAAAATTACCAGAATTCAGAATTTTGAACAGTAATTGGTCGCCTTCTTCGCCATATTTCCCCATCAATGTGGATAAATTTTCCATGGCTGGCGTTTCAATAGGCTGAAAACCAAATTTTTCAAAAACTGATTTAATTGTTCCAAATATATAATTTCGTCGGACCATTTTTTCTGGTCCAAAATCTCGTGTACCTCTTACTATACTGGGTTTGCTCATTGAATTTATTGTATTTACTTTATTATTTCACAAATTTACTAAACGACAGAGATTTTAGAGTAATCTCAGGGGAATTATCCTAATTATTATCCAAGGCAAAACATTATACATTGCTGTAAGTCGGTAATAATATGAAGAGTTTATTGCCAATAAATTAAACCATTTCCAAGTCAGTATCTTTTGGTACTGATAAACTATTAAAACTTATTAAGTTTGGTTAAGAAATAAATAATCCTTAATTTTGCACCTCAATTTAAAAACTCTGTTCGCAATGGCTGTTACAAGACTCAAAAGAAAAGACAGAAGAAACAAGGCTATAGCCACTAACAAAGTCAATGCAATTAAGTTTTTGACTACAACTCCTGAGATTAAATTAGTAGATGTAGATGCAATAAAGGCTGAATTTGCTGCGAAGGCTGCGAAGTAATTTTGTACAATTTCTTCTAAGAATTAAAAAACCCATCTCGAACAGATGGGTTTTTCTTTTTCCTACTTATCTTTTCCTTTTTTATCTTCTTTTGTTCGTAAGACCTCTCCGAGATGATTAACCTTTTTGATGTGTCGCTGTATTTCTTTTTCCTGTTTATTAAATTTTTTATTAATATCCATCAAAACTCTAAACCTAATTGCCTGCCCGAAACAAACTAAGCCCAAGTTGGTCATAATTAATCCGTAAAGTCCCCAAATAAACCATCTCGTAAAGGCTACATTGGGGTCGGCTTTGAGCGTTGCGGCGGAACTTACCACTGAAATACCAAAGCCAAAAAGTAATAAACCACCAGCCGCACATAGCAACCATTTGGTTCGTAAAGGCATTTGCTTCATTAATCTTTGCCCTGGAGCTTTTTTAGGAATATCGGGTTTCATATTGGTTATGTTGGGTAATTTAATTATCAATCAGTATTCATTAAAATCACAAAAATAAGGAAATTTATTGCCAAAGGCTTCCCAAAAGTTTCTCGATGGATTTAAACTCTTCAATCAAATCTTTGGGGATGGTTCGGTGCGAATACGTGAATCCATGTTCTTGCCACAAAAAAATGGTGTAATAATCCGTTTGATAAATAGCTTTGGCGGTAGTTCTCATCAAATTGACTTTTTCGTTGGGTAATTTCTTTTCGATGGTCATCAAAAAATATGCCTTTGTCTTCATCATCAATATCTTTTTACCATCAATTGTTTTTGAAACGGCTTTGGCATTTCCTTCCAAACTTTTGAGAGCCGTTTGGGGTAGAAAAACCTCTTCTTGACGCTCAACGTAAAAATTACTTCCATTGGCACGCATAATCCAACCTTTAAGCAACTGGTTTTTAGCCAATTGTATTTTAGGGTCTTTCAATATCGTGTTCATATCCAAGTATCGGTAGGTGCTGGTTTGTGCTACTCCCCATTGACAAATAACAACAGAGAAGCACAATAAAAATAATTTTATGGTGTTTATTTGAGAAATTATTGACTTAAACATAATTTTATATTTTCAATTTATACCATAAACTAACAAAAACATTCCATGAAAATCAACAAAAAAGTAATTTTTACGGCTTTAGTTTCTATGTCGGGCTTATATTATGCAAATGGACAAGACTTCCGTTTTACTCAGAAAAACCCTGATAAACCCGAAGTAACCGAATATATGGACCCCGAAATCCGTGTAGTTACTCCAGGTGCAGTACCTTCTGATGCCATCGTATTATTCGATGGAAAGAACCTTGACCAATGGGAAAGTTCAAAAGATGGTAGTACACCCAAATGGAAAGTTGAAGACGGTGTAATGACCGTTGTGGGAGGAACAGGTGGTATTTCTACTAAAAAACTTTTTGGTGACTGCCAGTTGCATATTGAGTGGCGTTCGCCCGAAGAAAGTGCTGATAAAAAAGGACAAGGCAGAGGTAATAGTGGGGTTTTCTTACAAGGCATTTATGAAGTACAAGTATTGAATTCGTACCAAAACCGTACTTACCGAAATGGGCAAGCAGGTTCTATTTACAAACAAACACCTCCGTTGGTAAATGCAACGTCTAAACAAGGAGATTGGAATGTTTATGATATTCTATACACAGCCCCAAAATTTACGGTAAACGGTGGTATTGAAACACCTGCATATATTACCGTGATTCACAACGGTGTAGTAGTACAAAATCACACTAAAATTCAAGGGGTAACTAATTATATTGGTCAGCCTACCAATCCAGTTCATGGCAAAGCTCCCATTCATTTACAAGACCACGGTAATGCCGTTAGCTTTAGAAATGTTTGGATTAGAGAATTGTAGTTTTAAACCACAAAACAGCAAAGGCACATCGGCACAAAGTAGTATAGTATTGTAGCGATAAGAATTAATTTCCTCCTTCAATCTTAAACTTTGTGCCTTTGTGCCTTTGCTACTTTGTGGCTTTGCCACTATATCCTTACCTTTGTGAAAATCATTTCATTTTAATTATCCATGATTAAGAACGTCATTAGCTGGACACTGCGGAACATTCCTCGAAAATATATTCAATTAGTTGGTCATTTTGCTACTAAAACTTACGGCATTTTCCTCTCTGGAAACAACGTAGAATGCCCTGTTTGTGACGCTACTTTCAGTAAATTCTTACCCTACGGACGTTTAGAACCCCGTGAAAATGCCCTTTGTCCAAACTGCTTGGCGTTGGAGCGTCATAGATTGATGTACCTTTTTTTACAACAAAAAACTAATTTTTTCACGGATAAGCTCAAAGTACTTCATGTAGCTCCAGAATACTGTTTTATTGACAGATTCGAAAAAATGAAAAATTTGGATTATATCACAGCGGATATAGAATCGCCTTTGGCTAAGGTGAAAATGGATTTACATCACATTCCATTTGAAGACAACTCTTTCGATGTTGTTTTTTGCAATCATGTATTAGAACACGTAGAAGATGATATTCGTTGTATGCAGGAAATGCGTAGAGTATTAAAACCAACGGGCTGGGCAATTATGCAGTCGCCCCAAGATTGGAAATTAGCCACAACTTTTGAAGATAAAACCATCACCGACCCCAAAGAAAGAGAAAGACTCTTTAAGCAAGACGACCATTTCAGAATTTTTGGAAAAGACTACAACAAACGCCTTGAACAAGGAGGTTGGCACGTAACCGAAGATAAATTTGTGATGGAAATGCCCCTTGCCCAAGCGGATAGATTCGCCCTTCCGAAAGATGAAATTATTTATTTTTGTGAGAAAAAGTAACTTCTTTTACGAATCATGAAAAAGCCAAAAATAGCGTGTGACTCAGACTTATTAATTGGTACTTACCAGTTGAAGACTGTCTTCAAAAGTAAAGCATTAGACAACTGGCTATCAGCATCTTACGAACTCAATAAATTTCAACTCGAATGGATTGAAAGACTAAGTACCAACTACAAACGTGAAGGAGATTCATGGAACGAAGAGGAACTAAAGGTGCGTTTCATTGCCCTAATTTTGGAGATTGTTAATATTGATGAAGAAGGTAAAATCAAGACTTTTTTGGAGAGAAATATTACTACTGAAGTAGGAAGTTTTTTAATTTCAGTAAATGTTGATTTGATGTTTGCGGGACAAATTGGAAGGAATACCCCGAATCACCCGTATTTTTTCTTGCAAGAGTTAAAGAAAGGTAAAAAATCAACCAATGACCCCGAAGGACAAATGTTGGCGGCGATGATAGCCAGTCAGAAAATAAATAATGATGGAGAACCCGTCTATGGAGCTTATCAAGTTGGCAGAAACTGGATTTTTACAATACTCATTGAACAAGAATATCACATTAGTCCACAGTTTGATGTGGCAAATCCCGAAGAATTAAAAGCAATCATTTTTATCCTGAAAAAAGTTAAAGACCTCGTGTTAAAATGAAATATCTTCCCATCAACAAACAATTATTCATCGAAAATCGTCAGAGATTAGCCTCATTATTGAAGCCAAAATCATTGGCAATTTTCAACTCAAACGACCCCATGCCCACCAATGCAGACGGTACGATGGGTTTCCAACAAAATTCTGATTTATTTTACCTTTCGGGCATCGACCAAGAGGAATCAATTGTTTTGATTTTTCCAGATTGTCCCGACCCAAAACACCGAGAAGTGCTTTTTTTGAAAGAAACTTCTGAACAAATCGCTATTTGGGAAGGCTATAAATACACTAAAGAACACGCTAAGGAGGTTTCAGGAATTGAACGTATTTATTGGACGCATCAGTTTGAGGCGGTACTTACCACGTTGATTTTTGAATCAGAATATATTTACCTCAATTCCAACGAACATATCCGTAATCATTCAAGTGTACAAACCCGTGATGCTAAATTTATTCTTTGGGCAAAAGACCATTTTCCATTGCATAAATTTGAAAGAGTTGCTCCACTTATGCACCAACTACGGGTTATCAAAAGCGAACATGAAATTGCCCAAATTTCTGAAGCCTGCCGCATTACAGAATTAGGCTTTAGACGACTTTTAAAATTCATCAAACCTAATGTTACCGAATACGAAATTGAGGCAGAATTAATTCATGAATTCGTTCGTAATCGCTCAAAAGGATTTGCGTATAGCCCAATTATTGCCTCAGGAGCCAATGCTTGTGTATTGCATTACATTGAAAATAATCGCCCTTGTAAAGATGGAGATTTGATTCTATTGGATGTTGCCGCCGAATACGCTAATTATAATTCTGACTTAACTCGTACCGTACCCGTAAATGGACGTTTCTCACCTCGACAAAGAGCAGTTTATGATGCCGTTTTGAGAACCTTTAAATTTGCAAAATCCATTTTAAAAGTTGGAATACTTTGGGATGAATACCAAAAAGAAGTGGAGAAATTTATGGAAAGTGAATTAATTGCGTTGGGACTACTCAACCGATTTGAAGTGGAAAAACAAAATGCAGATTCGCCTTTACTCAAAAAATATTTCATGCACGGTACTTCTCACCATTTAGGTCTGGATGTACACGATGTTTGGAATAAGTACCGAAGAGTAGAAGCGGGTATGGTTTTCACCATCGAACCTGGAATTTATATCCGTGAAGAAGGTTTAGGCATTCGTTTAGAAAACAACGTTTTGATAACCGAAAACGAAAGCATCGATTTGATGGCAAATATCCCGATTGAAGCGGAGGAAATAGAAGCATTGATGAATCAATAGGAAAAACAAGATATGAGGATTCTCTATGACCATCAGGCATTTACAGGGCAACGCTACGGCGGAGTGGCTCGGTATTTTCATGATTTGATGGAATCATTATCAGAAATGGGCGTTGATATTGCTTTATCGCTTCAGTTTTCAAATAACGAATATCTAAAAAATAGTTCAGTACGGAAACCCCAACAGTTTAGAAATATTTTTGGATTTATGCCAACCAATATGTTGGTTTCCAGAACGAACCGAGTGAATAGCATTTTTCAGATTCAGAGAGGAAATTACGATATTTTTCACCCCACGTTCTTTCACAATTATTTCTTGAAACACCTTGATAATAAGCCATTTGTACTTACTTATCACGATTGTATCAAAGAACGCTTTAATCTTCAACATCTTGATAATGCCAATCAAACGCAAAAACAAGAGCTATTAGATAAAGCCACGAAAATCATTGCGGTTTCAGAAAATACGAAGATAGATTTACAAAAATTCTATCAAATAAATGCCGATAAAATTGATGTAGTTCATCATTCAACGTCGTTTGTCAATCATCAACAACCTCATAACTACCACTTAAAAACACCCGAAAAGTTCATCTTGTACGTTGGAGCAAGAAATGATTACAAGAATTTTGATACGCTTTTGAAATCGTTGGTATCGGTATTCAAAAAAAATCCATCGGTGCAACTTGTATGTGCGGGTGGTGGGAATTTTACAGAGACAGAAAAGCAATTAATCCATGATTTGAAGATTGAAAACAACGTAGTACACCTCAATTTTCATAGTGATAATACGCTGTACGAGCTTTACAAAAGAGCCATTGCTTTCGTATATCCGTCGTTATACGAAGGTTTTGGGATTCCTATTTTAGAGGCTTTTGCCTGCGGCTGTCCCGTTGTGCTGAGTAATAGTTCTTGTTTTCCAGAGGTAGCCCAAGAAGCAGCTCTGTACTTTGAACCAACGCAACAGGGCGACATAAGCGAGAAAATTAATCAAATAATCAACGACGACACTCTTCGTAAATCATTGATTTCTAAGGGTTTTGTTCGGCAGAAGGATTTTTCGACTGATAAAAAAGCCCAACAAACTTTGGCAGTTTATCAAAGTGTTTTATAATATCATGCAAAAAACAATTATCGAAGACCAACACTTTCAGGGCATCACTTCAGAAGATTCAGCTTTCCATTTGGCTGATTATGAGAATTGTACATTTATCAATTG
>JALONS010000058.1 GCA_025454855.1 Arcicella sp. | reverse complement strand
AGATAAGATAAATTGCCGAGGCAAAAAGCGGAAGCTCTGAAACCGCCTCCCGAGAAAGACAGGGCAATTTTACCGAGTGGATTAAGTGGTTTTGGTTGTTCGTTGGTTATCATAGTCTGTAAAGTTTTGTGTTAGATTAATCAATATTACTATTTTTAACAACCAAAGACAATTTTAATACTCATTTCTTATTAAGTGGCAATGTTCAGCAATATTCCTCATTAATCATGATGAATTAATTTGAAACTCATGCAATTATACGATTAGAGGAGGTAATACAAGTGCCTGTTGGATGTACGGCAGGACTATATCGTTGTCGGGTGATTTATGAAGAAGATATACAAGGAATTACGTTTACGCCCTATCTTTATAAACCTATCCAAACGCTAAAAATGGTAGATATTGGTACTTGGGACTATTCTTTTAAATACGCTGACCGTAGTTTTTTAACTCAATTATTAGCAGAGAATCCAGGCGTGGATGAGGTAATAATGACCCAAAACGGATACATAACCGATTCTACCATTGCCAATTTGGCATTTTATGATGGCAAAGATTGGTTCACGCCCAATACGCCTTTGTTGAAAGGTACAAAAAGGCAGCAATTACTTGATAAACAGATGATTGAGGAAAGAGAGATAAAGATTGAAGACTTAAAAAACTACGAAGGCGTTTGTTTGATTAATACTTTTCGTAATTTAGAATTAGAGAAAATAATTAAGATTTAAAGCACAGGAAAGATTGCTGTGTTACGTGTTATGAAAAATTGCCGAATAGCATATCTTGAAATAGATAATTTTGGAGTCTTTGAGCATTTGAGAATTGACTTTTCAAAAGATAAAAAAGACCCTGAAAATGCTGAGATACATATTTTAACAGGAGAAAATGGGACTGGGAAGACCACAATTTTAGAATGCTTGACAATAAAATTTGATGATAAACCTGGAAAAACGACTAATACAAATTTCAGCAAAGGGAAAGATAGAGAAAATGTTTTTCGTTTTGGAATTGAGAATTCACACAAACGAGATAAATATATAATTAATCAACAGAAAGAATTAGAACAAAGAGAGACTTATGAATTTGCGGCGTTCTGCTATGCTGGTTATCGTAAAATTTCAGGAATAAAAGTTATTGGACCTCAGAGAATAGAAGATTCCCCTCTAAAAGATTCTCTCAACTTCAGTAAATCAATTAATCCTCATAATCTTATTCAATGGATTGTAAATACAAAGACTAATGAATTAAATAGTAAAGGAAGAGGAGATTTTGAGAAGGCTAAGTTGTTTAAAAAAACACTCGAAATATTAGAAAATGTAATATCAGATATAATCAATCAATCTGTGTTATTTGATATTGATGATAATTTTGACGTTTTGTTGATTATAGATGAATTATCACTCCCATTTGATGTGATGCCTGATGGCTTAAAATCTATGACTTTATGGCTTGGAGACCTTTTAATGAGAATGGACAGAATCAAATGGAAAGACGATTTACCCATTTTTGAAAGAAACTTTATCCTCTTCCTTGATGAAATAGAGGTTCATCTTCATCCCGCTTGGCAGCGTAAAATTTTACCAGTTGTTCAAAAACTCTTTAAAAATGCTCAGATTTTTATTTCTACGCACTCGCCTTTTGTGGTGGGGTCTGTGGATGGGGCTTGGGTGCATAAATTGAAAAAAGAGGGAGCGTATGCGGTGTTGGATGGTGAGCCTACGCTCTCAAGTGATGGTAAAACGTTTGTTCAAATTCTTGCTGATACTTTTGATATTACCTCTCTTTTCGGAGAACAAAATGAACGTAAAATACTTAAATTCAAAGCAATAAAAGATTTAATTTTAAGCGGTCAGCAATATGATGAAACCGAATTCAATACCTTGATAGATGAACTCAGTAAGGAAAGTAGGGCTTTAGAAAACCTTATTAGTATGGAAATCAAACAAATAAACAAAACCCTTGGAATTGATATTTTAGCCATTCATGCGACCGTTTAATAAAAGTACACCTCCCAAAATTATTGAAGATAACTGGATTGATTGGGGTATTGAATATGCCAAAAAAAGAATTGAAAGTAATCATTCTCACGAATTTCGTTGGGCAAGCGTCAATTCAAAACCTGTCAATCAACATATTTTACAGGATTTATTAGCTGATACAGATAGCCATTGTTCTTATTGCGATTTTTCGCCATTGAGAGGGAGTTCTGAAAAAAGTATTGACCATTTCAAACCAAAATCAATCGAAAAGTTTTATTTGGATGTTTGTAAATGGGAAAACCTTTACATCGCTTGTACATTTTGTCAAGGAGCTAAAAAAGATAGTTACAATGACTTACTTCTACGCCCAGATGAAGTGGAGTATAACTTTTACCGATATTTTTTTTATGATGCTGAAACACATGAAATTGAAGTAAATCGTCATTGCACAGATGATGATAAATTAAGAGCTATCACAACTATCATGATTTTTCAAATGAATCATCCTGACCAAACAGATAGCCGTAGAATTTCATATCTACATTATTATAGTACACTTGAAAGTGGCACTAAGCCTGATATTGACCTTTACAGCCACCGTTTTATTTTTGAATAAATGCCAACTGAACAAGCCACTCCTTCCTTCCTCCTCCGCCAGAAATTTCCTTTTGAGCCAACCAACGGACAGTTAGAATTATTCAAACAAATGGATAATTTCATGACCAATACCGATGATTTTGGTCCACTGTGCTTTTTGCTTCGTGGGTATGCGGGTACGGGTAAAACTACCGTTATCAGTACTATTATCAAGGTTTTACCCAAATTCGGACTGAAATCTGTCTTGCTGGCTCCCACGGGACGGGCGGCTAAGGTGATGAGTAATTATTCTAACAAAAAAGCCCTCACAATTCATAAAAAGATTTACCGACAAGTAGCGAATCAGTTTACGGGAAATTTAGAATTTCAACGGCAAAATAATTACGCCACCAATACGGTTTTTATCATTGATGAAGCCTCCATGATTTCCGATGATGCCGAATTTGGCACGGCAGGGCTTTTGACGGATTTGATGGAATTTATCTTTACCAATCCCGAGACGGATTACAATGGTAATAAAGTGATTTTTGTGGGTGATACCGCCCAGCTTCCACCCGTCGGGAAATTAGATTCGCCCGCTTTGAAAAAGCCTTACTTGGAAGGACAATTTCATCTGGGCGTTCTTGAACAAGAATTGACTGAAGTGATGCGTCAAGGAGCAACTTCTGGTATTTTGTTTAATGCCACCAATCTCCGAGATTTACTCAAGGAAAACGAACCTAAAATCAGCTTTTCAACTAAAGGTTTTCGAGACTTTTACAAGATGACAGGTGAGAAATTGGAAGATGGGTTAAATTACGCTTACAAGAAATTTGACCGAGAAAATACCATTATTCTCACTCGCTCTAATAAAACAGCCGTTCAGTACAATCGTTATATTCGGCAAAGGATTTTTGCTCAGGAAGATGAACTCGCTACGGGCGATTTACTGATGATTGTCAAAAATAATTATCACTGGCTGGGGGAGGATTCTCCTGCAGGATTTTTAGCCAATGGTGATTTTGTGGAAATCATGAAAATGAGAGGGGTAGAAGAAATACACGGTTTTAGATTTACCACGCTCACACTCAGACTTTTAGACTACGAAGACCACCCGCATATTGAAGCAAAAGTATTGATGGATACGTTGTATTCAAATACACCTGCTTTATCAAGAGATGAAAATAGGGCTTTATATGAGTCGGTTTCGCAAGATTATGAGCATATTGTCAATAAAAAAGAACGTAACGAAGCCATCCGAAAAGACCCTTATTTAAACGCTCTCCAAGTAAAATTTGCTTATGCTCTTACTTGTCATAAGGCACAAGGGGGGCAATGGAATGCGGTTTTTATAGAACAGGGTTATTTAACGGACGAACTAATCAACGAAGATTTTATTCGCTGGCTGTACACCGCCATCACCCGAGCAACCCACGAGGTATTTTTACTGAACTTTCACAATGATTTTTTTGAAGTTGGAGGATAAGTATTCAGCATAAATTATTTATAATTAATCCGAGTGGTTCGCCACTGCGATTAAGATTTACGAATAAATTATTGATAATCAGATAAATAATCGTAAATCGAAGCATTCGTAATTCTTAAATAATTTTGTTTTTGTACTTAATACGATAAAAAATACATATCTTTCGTACCAAAATATGACATATATTTGAATTATATGATTTCATAAACACATTACCGCCCTAACTTTATACTATGCCTAACTTAGGTGCAGATTCTGATAGGAAATTCACAATATTGGCATGATAATTGACGAAAATATTAATCATGTAAATAATACTTTACAAATTTTAACACACTAAAAGCATTATAGGTCTTCCTGATTTACTCCATTTTTTGCTATTATTCATAAAAATATACCAAAAATAAAGATTGGTATTCTTGAATTAGTTCATTCCTTATGTACATTTTACTCAAACTAAACGTACAATAAAATCTACATTTATTCTCTCACCCTTTGAGATTTATCATGTATTACTACACTCAAACTAATAACTTCTCTTGCTATACATTAAATAGTGTTCTTTAGACTTAATCATCACTTTTCTGATAACTAAATCAGAGGCAACAACTTTGTATTTTATCTTTTACTCGGGTATATGACGATTTACACGAATCGCAACAATATACCTATAACTTAATCCATTTTCCTATGAATGTTACAACAGACACACTGAATGGCTTCGATATGATTGCCGCAATTTCACAAAAGGCAATCAATAGCCAATTTGAAGATTTATTTTGGGCGGATACATTCCCCAAATCATGGACGCTGGGAGACGATTCGAGTGCGTGCATGATGACGGCAAATCTGGCTCCGCCTACGGTAACGTTGGCAACAGCGGGTAAACCCAATACCGTTATTTTGTTTATCAATATGCCCAGTGGTACGTTTACTTATTGGGTCGGTCATGGTCCAAGCTCTACACAGAGTCAGGTAGATTTCCAAAACTGGGTTTATGCTTTTGATGTAAATGTAGATTTTTTGCAAATTGAACAAACTGCTATTGCTAATGCAAAGGGAATTCCTGATGTGGTGAAGGATACGCTCTATAGTTTCGATAGTAGTATGTTCTCTATTCAAAGTTTATTCATGGATTTTGAGAACTCCAATATTGCCAGTTATGACCCAGAACTCTCTCATTTACCTCTTCCAGATGGTAGTTCGCTTTCTAATGACCCAGAACTGATGGCAGAGTTTCAGATGATGTTGCAAGACTATTTCATTAGTCTTGAAGGCACAGACAATCCTTATATTTTAGGATATTCTGTTAATGCCAAAAATCCAAGTCAGGATACGGCTAATTTTCCAATACCCACTTTTGTACCAACGGGAGCTACGTTCTCGACACTCGTGGATAACAGCCAGCCCAATGGAGCTTTAAACGCCCTTAACTTTCTGGTAATGACCGACAATCATCCGATGCCTCAGGATGTGAATGCGGTTAATTTCAAAAGCAATTGGATAAAAAATACTAATTGTGATGGCACTTTTGTGATAGCGGAGAAAATATTTTGGAATCAATGGCTACTGCCCATGATTGAGGCAGCTCTTACGCCTGTTACACCAACAGACTATAACTGTCTACAAGCCGCCACCACACCCACCAGTAGCGGTTGGCAATTGAACAGAGAATATACCAAGGCGTGGATAGATAAAGACGCAATGATGCACTTCGACCTACACAACTCTTTAGATTTAAAATTTGATGCAACCGTTGTGCCAACTAATCAAATTGATACTACCACTCAAAACAATCAGGTATTAATTACCATCAATGGAAATTGTGTAGCCCAATATAATAGTTATTACGAAGCTGTCGGAATCAAAACTGAAATGGATGTTACTTCATCAGTAACAGACTGGACAGTTACCATCACACTTACTACTGGAAATAATGGTATTATTGATATGAAAGTAGCAGAAGATATACCTACAGCCGACGTTGAGACAGGAGGTAACTTGTTAGGTGGTATTGGAGAATGGCTATCACAAGATGCACAAGACCGTTTGAATAATTATGGGCAAGAATTAGCCGACCAGTTTGATGCCAATATCAAAGACATCAGCGATTTACTTTCAAATGTCAATAATCAATTCGTTTCACCCGCTGGTGATGTGTTTTTCTTCTCTGATATTTCAGTAGATGATAATGCTAATCTCTTGTCAAGCATTAGATACAAAGAAGAAAACTAACTCCAATTATATTCTCTAAATACATCAAAATATGCAAACATTCAATATTCCTTCCAATGACTCATCATTGGGCAACCTCACCATTAGTGCTATTGGTGAATTGATGAAAAATCAAGCTCCAGCGTCAATCGTAAGTCCACAACATAAAATGAAGGTTCTGCAAGATAGCAACGGCGAGCCTATGATTTTTACGATTGGTAACGATAATATCTTTTATGTATATCTCCGCTCAAATGACAGTAGCACGGGCTGGGCAGTGTATGATTTATCCACTTGTCTGATGTCTAACGGTACGGTTACAGCCTTTGAAGCAAGTCAAGGCACGGCAGGAAAAATCCAGTTAGCTCTCGGTATTAGTCCCGTTGGGCAGCCTCAACAAGGACTGTTTTACATAACCAATTATTTGTCTAACGATACTTCTCAAACCAATTGGGCAGATTTTAGCAGCCAATGGGTGGCTCGTCCATTCAACGGTGAACCCAATTTTACGGATATTGTGATTGGTGGCTATGACAACACCACACCTCTGGGCATCGCAGTAGTGGGTAATAACGGATTTGAACAACGCTATCAGTTTAATACAAACGCCAGCGATAATTCGTGGAATTGGGAACTATATTCAATGCCCGAAAATGCTACTAATATTATTGAGGTAGCAGTAGGCAAAATATCCAACCGTTGGGGGACTTATGTACTATATGATACCGTTTCGGGGCGTTCGCTGAGTTTCACCAGCCTTGCTGATGATTATGGCAGTACTCACAATTATTCTTTCGTTGCCCCTGCTACTATCAACACCATTCAAGCAATGGTGGGTTCTGATATGTACAATTACGATTTGTATGCTGCTGGCGATGGTATCTACCTGTTTGAACATTCGCATACTTCTTCGCCGATGGTCGTTACTTCATCGGATGTGTCGGCGGGTATTCATCAAATGGTAGCAGTAACTGATGGACAAAACATTACGCTCTGGACAATGTATGGCGATGAAATATTGCAGTACATTGAGGGAAACATCAGCCATACCAATTGGCAAATACCCATACCAATGGATACGGGCGTAGCACAAATTGCCGCCATGCGAAGTAGAACCAAATATTCAAACGTAATCTTTATGGTCAATGCTAATAATACGCTGGCATATCTCTATCAGGATGCGGTTTCGAGTGTGTGGCGAGATACTCAAATACAATTGCCCGATTTAGAAAAGAACGTAACTTTTACATCGTACAGCACGCAAATCAACATTCAAGACCAGTTTGGACAAAATGTTTTACAACCTTTGAACATCACCGCCTCCAACTGGATGTATGTAACGATTAACGGTGAGTCTCACAGTCTGGACGATGCAAACCCTGTAACGATTACGCCCGATAGTATGGGACGAATCACGATTATTTTCTCTACTAAAAGCCTCGGCACAGCTATTTTTAGACTAAATGGTGATTATTTCGACTCCCAAATCAATATCAATCCTGGTCAAAAAATCATGGCTGGTCTATCAACCATCCAGACGGGTGATGATTTGAAAACTATTACCTTGTCGGACGGTAGTTATCTGATTCCACCAAATAGCATTGATGATGCCACCCTCGACAGTGCTGCTCAAGCCTTGTATAGCCTTACGAGTACCTCGCAGAGTTTTCCAGCCGATGGTTCGAGTGTTAGTGCCAGCAACGGAACAACTACTAATTTTTCCGTAACGACTCCAACGGCAAAAATGTTAGCTTTTCAACGGAAAGGGAAAAGCCTTGTATGCCAGCAAGGTGCAGATGCCGAAGCTCTGTATGCTCAACTAATGAAATATAACACTTCCAATACATTACAACTAAATGTGGTGGATACTATCAAAATAGGCGTTGGTGATTTTGTTTCTTGGGTTGCTTCGGGCATAGAAGCCGTAGGTGATTGGGTTTTGAACGTGGTAGAAGAAACCGTACAATTTGTCATAAATATTGGCGAAAAAGTAGTACAGGTAGTAGTAGAAGCATTAGAAGAAGCCTTCGAAATGCTCAATTGGCTTTTGGAGGAAATCTTAGGCATTGATTTAGAAAAAATCTTGAAGTGGTTAGGATTCATTTTCGACTGGAACGATATCGTTGTTACGCACAATGTTTTCAAAAACATGGTCAATCAAACCATGAACATGAGTAATGACCAAATTGATAGCTTGACTTTGGGCGTAAGTGCATGGTTCGATTCGCTCAAACAAAAAGTATCAGTTTTGCAAACGTACGATACCAGTTCGATTCCTTCAACGCCCGTCAAAGAAAGTGGCGTTGATGCCGAAACACAAGTACCAGAAGCAGCTGATTCCAATAGTTCATTCAACTATTCACCCGCCAGCAACTGGGGTACATACCACCTGCAACATAGTCAAACATTAAGTAGTACAAGTGCCACTGCTACTGAATTCAACGTTTTCCTTGCCGTGAGCAACAATCCCGTAAGTCAGTTTTATAATGACATTTTGTTGCCTGCCTGTCAGTCTATTGAAGAATCATTACAGCAAATTGCAAATGATTTAATTCAAGGCTTTACAGATAATACACTTACGTTTGCGGATGTTGTCAAACAGTTGGCGGGCGATGTAATCATCGGAATTTTGGATGCTATCGAAACCATAGTTGTGGGCTTCTTGGCATTTGTCAAAGACCTTTTGAGTGATTTCCAGTCGCTTATCAATAAAACAATCAAGATTCCATTTTTCAGTTTTGTTTATAAAGAAATTACAGGAAATGATATGAGTATTTTGGATATGCTTGCACTCATTGCCAGCATTCCCGCTACAATTTGCTATAAAATTATGACAGGAGAAGCTCCTTTTGCTGACTCAACTTATAATTTTTTATCGCCTGATTATCGAACTGTTTTTGAAGGAAGTGGTATATCATTGCCAAGCCAAACTATCAATTTTAGTGCATCGCTCAGTAATGCTTCTTCGCAACCGCAAGTGAGTGACGGCTGGAAAAAATATTCACAAATAGGTGCTATTGGCTTCGAAATCTCGTATCTGACTTGCGTTGGCTTAAGCCTTTTTAAATCAATCGAAAAGATTAATTTAAAAATCAATAACGAAAAAGGACCTTCTATGGGACCCATCAACGCCACCATTTTAGTGGCTTCATTGATTAGTTCAGCTTGCTCATTTCCAGTAGGTTACGACGACGAAGTAATATATCAGAGAATTTCTTGGGGAACAAATTTGGGAGCTACTCTACTCAATACCGCATTGAGCAAAGCTGAAGATTCAGAAGCAGTCATTGGGGTAGTTACAGGTGCAAAAGGTGTGTTGATTATGGTTATGAATATCATCACAGTCTATGATGAATATTCAAGTCCTACTACACAAGCAATCAATTCAGACCAGTCTTCCGTGGAAGAGTTGATGAATGGCATAAAAGCACTACAAAATTGTGCTAATTTTGTGGGTACATTAGGAAATGCGGCGGCTGATATATTGCCAGATGAAATGGTGTTATCCAAAACTGCTTCATTAGCTGTATGTGCGGGCGGAACTGCTGTAGGTGCATTGTGCAACGTAACAAGATTTTCGGCAAATGTTATTAATAAGTTAGAACATCAAAATTATTAATAATCACATACTAAAAACAGTAGTAACCGCTTGGCTACTACTGTTTTTTAATAATTTCATTCAAAATTTCTTAATCGCTTTTTCGATAATTCATAACTCACAATGGCGGGAACATAAAACGTAATATCTGCCGCAAATTTGGCAATTACTACGCCCCAAGATAAATCGCCAATCCAGACAGGAATATAGTACATCAAGGTGGGACGGATAAAAAAGCTGTCAATCAGTTCAGCAATACCAAATTCCACAAATAATGCCCTTACATTTTTATAGAAAGTTTCGAGGGAATATTTTTTGCCAATAAGTCCTAACTGCCTGATTGCCAGCAATATATCTTCAATCAGAATTGTACCAAAGTACCCAACATTTCCTACCCACGTACCCACGAGTGCCGTAGTTATTTTACTATTCGTCCAATGAAACGTCAGCCACGAAGATACGACCGTCAGGCCTAACGAAACCACCTCCGCCAATCCATACCGCTTGAGCCATTCTGTTAGTTTTTGTTTCATTTTATTAGCGTTTTCCCATCTCCTTTATCAATTCCATCAACTCAATTACCGAACTAATTTCGGTCATTGGATTCAGTAATGTAAATTTCAAAAACGCCCGTCCTTTCACAACCGTCTGCCCAATGATGGCTTTTCCTGATAATAAAAGTTTGGTCTTGATTTCGTTATTCAAATCATCAATCTCCGAATCTAAAAGATTTTCATCTGGTATATACCTAAATACTACGGCATTGATTTGTGTACGAGTTGCTAATTCAAAATTAGGGTCTATCTCAATTAAATCTGAAACTTTTGCTGCCAAATCAATGGTATAATCAATCATTTCACCAAATTTTTCTGTACCAATATGCTGGAGTGCCAAAAAAGGTTTCAGAGCATCAAATCGGCGGGTGGTTTGAATAGATTTATAAACCAAATCCAAAATTCCGAATTCTTCATTACTTTCTGGATTCAAATAATCAGCATGAAGACGGATATATTCAAACGACTTTTTATTTTTGACAATAAACGCCCCGCAAGAGATGGGTTGATAGAATAATTTATGAAAATCAACCGTTACGGAATCTGCCTGATGGATGCCGTTGAGTTTGTATTTATGTTTTTCTGAGAAAATCAGAGCACCGCCAAAAGCGGCATCTACATGAAACCAAAGCCCGTGGTCGTGAGCTACTTCTGCCAAATTTCCAATTTGTCCTACCGTCCCAAAATCCGTAGTTCCCGCTGTTGTAACATACGCAATCGGGATTAATCCTTCTGCCCGTAAACTGATGATGGCATCTTCTAAGGCAGCGGCTTCCTCTTCAAAA
Organism: Arcicella sp.; assembly: GCA_025454855.1. Taxonomy (GTDB): domain Bacteria; phylum Bacteroidota; class Bacteroidia; order Cytophagales; family Spirosomataceae; genus Arcicella. Next base: position 16,132 of record JALONS010000058.1, on the reverse strand, counting down.
TCGTTAGTCTTGATTTTTACTACGGCATTTTCGCCTAAACCTAAAATTGAAGCTGATTGAGCTACTGTAAAATGGGCAAATTCAGCACATAAAATCCTGAATTTTGAGGCTTCGGGGGGTAAGCCTTTTTGTTGGATATTCCAGTTGTAATTTAATTGACTGTAATGGTCTCGTGCTAATAAAAGACCCATAAAATTAGACATGGTACCGCCACCTGTAAAGGTAGCATCTGCCTGATTATCAAAGCCATAAACTTTACAGAGTTCATCACAAAAAGCCTGCTCAATCATGGTAGCAGCGGGAGCTTGGTCCCATGAGTCCATCGACTGATTAAATGCCGAAATAATCATTTCAGCCGTCAATGAGGCTATAAATGTTGGGCAATGTAAATGGGCTAAACAATTAGGGTGATAAACCGAAATATTATGATTGATAACTAAATCACGAGTACGCTCCAGCAGTGTTTCCAAAGCCATGCCTTGTCGTGGAAATATCTCAAATTCAGCAATTTGTGTAATTAAATCTTGTGGACTTTTACCCGAATATGCCTGTTTTTGTGAACTTATCTGTTCACTGATATAACCTGCAACTTTTTGGGTTAATTTCCGATATGTGGTGATACTCTCAGAAGTATCATTGAGGAAAAACTTTTTAAAGGATTTTGTTAATTCGGAAAGATTAGCGGTATCTACGTATAGGGTATTTTGATTCATTTCTAATAATTTATTGATTTCTATTGGTTTGTTGTCATTGCGAGCATAGCGAAGCAATGACAACACTCACGTTTTAAAAGAGATTACACCAAAACAGCTTCCGTTTCCATAACAAAAGCCTCCGCCGCTACGATAGCTTCTTGGAGAATATCGCAAACGTGATGAACTTGATTCTTGTTGATAATCAGCGGAGGCATGAGCCGAAGAACGCTCGTCTGCCGACCACCCAATTCGATGATTAACCCTCGGCAAAAACATTCAAATTGGATTCTACGAGTCAGTTTTTCAAATCGCTCAGGATTACCATTTTTCATTCTTCCCGTGGTACGGTTTACAATTTCTACTCCAATCATCAAGCCTCGTCCTCTTACATCTCCAATGCAAGCAATTTCATTTTGCATTTTTCGTAAACGCTCAAAGAAAATAGCCCCCATTTCTGCCGCATTCTCAGCTAATTTATGTTCACGGATGTATTTCAGAGTAGCGGTTCCCGTAGCCATACCTAACTGATTTCCTCTAAATGTCCCTGCGTGAGCCCCTGGTCCCCATTTGTCCAAATCCTTATGATATACCACTACCGACATCGGTAACGTTCCACCTACGGCTTTTGAAAGCAATACAACGTCTGGAATGATTCCCGAATGTTCAAAAGCAAACATTTTCCCCGTTCTACCAATACCTGCTTGAATTTCATCTAAAATGAGTGGAATACCCTGTTCTTTCGTGATTCTTCGTAATTCACGCATCCACGCATCAGGGGCAGGAATTTTACCGCCTTCGCCTTGTACAGCTTCAATGATGATACCTGCAGGTTTCGGAATACCACTTTCATCGTCGGTTAGTACATCTTCAATGTGTTTGCTGCAAGTTAAATCACAGCCAGCCCCACAATTATTGGACATGGTACAACGGTATTGATAAGGATACGGTAAAAAATGTACATCCGACATCAAACCCGTAATGGGTGATTTTGCTCCTAAATTTCCCATCAAACTCAAAGCTCCGTGCGTCATGCCGTGATATGCTCCGTGAAAGGCTACCATCGTGCGTCTGCCCGTAGCAATTTTTACCAATTTAATGGCTGCTTCTACGGCATCTGCTCCCGAAGGACCACAGAATTGTACTTTTGCATTTTTAGCGAATTCTTCGGGAAATAAACTCAGTATTTCTTTCACAAACGCCTCTTTTACGGGCGTAGTAATATCAAGCGTTAAAAGAGGTAAATTATCATCTACCTGTTTTTTGATGGCATCTTGTACTACTTGATGGTTATGCCCCAGAGCGATAGCTCCAGCACCCGCCAAACAATCATAATAAATATTTCCGTCTACGTCTTGTACGTACATACCTTTGGCTTTTTTCAAAGCATAAGGTAATTTACGGGGATAACTTCGGGCATTTGATTCCGTTTCTGCTTGTCGTTGTAAATATCCTACTGATTGCTCGTTATCAGCAGGATTTCTAAATTCACCAGGTAGGGTTTTTATTTCTCTGAATACACGAATATCATTCGTGAGGTGTACTTTGGACGGATTTATGTTTTTCATGGCAAAATGATTTAAATTAATGATTCCTATGATATATACTTTGTGACGTAATGCTGGACAATAAAAAGCTGAATCTCACAATCCATGAGACACAATGAATTATTCAGGGAAAACCTGAGATAATCACCTCAACAAAAACAAAGATTAAACGAAGGATTTTTGAGTGTCTAATTCAGAAGAGCCTGAATTAAACCATTTTGTCAATGAATCGCTGGCGGATAACTCTTTGACGAAGGGTTTCAAGTATGTAAGGATTGTTTTAAAGAAGGGTAAGGATTTTAAAACGATGCGTATTTTTTTAGCTTATCATATTTTTTTTACGCTCGTCTTATTTGTTATGACAAACCTATAAGTTTTTATCGAATAAGCAAAATTTTTCTTAAAATAATAATTTTGAAAAAATATACCTTTTAAAGTAAGTGATTGGAAATGAAGTAGTAGTGTAAAAAATTAATTTGTGCGACAATATAGATAAGAATATTTAAGCATAAGTACTTAAAATAAAAAATCCTCACACAAAATGTATGAGGATTTCTGTTGTGGTCTCATCGGGATTAGCCCTTGCAGAAGGAGGTTATCCCGCATTTTGGGACTTTTAAAAATCACTAACAACAAAATTATGAATACAGAAAATCACATAAACGACGAAGGGTATCAAGCAATTGATACGAATAAAACATCTAAAATAGATTTTAGATTACCTGCCAAAATGAAAGATATGATAGTAGTAACAGCCCAAAAACAAGGTCTTAGAGTAAGTCAATTTATTACTAATCTGGTTGAAAATCATTTTGAAGAACAAGCAAAACAGGAGAGAATTAGAATAGAAAATGAGAAGCAGGCTCAAATCAAAGCAGAAAAAGAATATGCTGAATTTGATAAAAAAATTAAGCAAAAGCGTGGCGATTTCACGGTAGATGAATCCACACCAATAGTCCAAGATGAATTGCAACCAAAAGGTTTTTGGACTAAGATATTGGTGTGGTTCTTTGTAGCTTGTGGGGGATATTTTATTGTAAAATTTTTTCAGAATAAAATCACTGAAAAAGAAAGAAATAGATACTTACAACATTGGTATTCACATCAAAATCAACCCTTTTCAAAATTCAAGCCGACAATGTCAGACAAAAGGTCGGACAAATTCGTCCGACAACGCTGAATTAGGCTAAAACCTACTCTCAAAAGTAGGTAATCCTATTAAAATATGCCTAATAGCCCAATTTTAAGCATATTTTAATCATTTATATAACAATCAAATAAGAGTTGATTTAACCTTGATTTTGTCAGACAAGATTGGATATTTCTTCAGGATTCCTCAGAGGTGTTCAATGATTCTTATTGTAGATATTCAAAACAAAGAAGCTCGTTTTCAAGTGGAGAAAACGAGCTTCTTTATTATAAATCTCACGATGCTTATGCCCGAACAATCTGCCCGACAATCTCGCCTGAGTAATCATCAAATTGTGACTCTTCGATGATTTTTTTTGAGGTTGGTACAGCAATATGTGAAGATGTTTGAGTTCATTATTTATTATTCACTCAAAATCATATTTTTGAAAACTTCGGCAGTAATGACGGGAATCGTGGGAAAGGTTAGTGTTTTGAGGATATTGAAATGTCTATCGTCTGTAACGATGTAGTGGGCGTTTCCTACAAAGGCACAATCCACAAACTTATTATCGTCTGGGTCGGCTTGAATGAGATTGAGTTGATAAAAAGCCTCTATTTTTTCAACATTGGGGAGCATCACCAAAAAATCAAGAAAATCTTTAGCAATGTTTTTACCAAAAAATTGGGTTGTCTTTTCTTCATACTCCAACAAGATTTCGGTACTCACGACTGCCGAGAAAGTCTGTAAATACAGTTCGTCTAAAATGATGGCGTATTCAGATTTACTTGAAATGGCTCTCAGTATTACGTTAGTGTCTAAAACTACCTTCATCGTTTAGTCAATGGCTTGCATTTGGGTATCGGTGTAACCTTTTTCTTCCCAAACCATATCGGCAGATTTACGCATTCTGTCCAAGAAAAACTTTGCCATTGTGCGTTTCAAATCTATGAGGGTTTCGTCAGAAACACCCGTAGCGTAGAGTTTCAATAGCTCTAACTGCACATTGGAAAGTGGTGGATTACTGGCTATCTGTGTCATAATCGTTTGATTTTTTAGTAAAAATAGCGTTTTTTATAAATGGGACAAAATAAGTTCTTCAATATTGATTTCAAACTTATCAGCAAGTAGAAGGCTGTTTATCAAATCATTAGTGATTTTCTTTTCTGCATCTTCTTTATTCCCAATATTACTTGAATTGTATTTAATATCACTTTTTTTTAATAAATAAGTAAGATATTTCAACTGGGTATATGAGGTTACATCTCTTTTAATAAAAAGAATCACCTCTGGCTGATAAGTACTTAATGATAAAGAAATAGGTTCTTGGTCATATCCCATTTCTAAATCGAACTCTTGAATGTCTATTGTACTATATCCGTTTTCTTCTAAGAATTTATTTATCTGAGTAAATGTTGTTTCAAAATCATCATCAATTATTTCAAATACTTTGAAAAAAATATTCTCACTCTCCATGCCACCACCGTATTTTCTTGCTCCCATTGGAGTCGAAGGAAAGATATATCTTAGCATAATCTTATTTTTAAATGTTTATTAAATGGTATTTATACACTTATCAACCCCCAAAAGCCTCCTGCAAAACTGCCCCCATCAACCGTTGAACATCAATTTGTTGGGTTTTATTCTCCGATTCTAACAAACTAATATTCCCTAATAAGTCTTCCACTTTTGCTACAATGGCTTTTTGTTCGGAAAGGGGGGGAAGGGGAATTAAAGAATTAATAATATCTCCCACATTTACGTGTTTTGCTCCCATTCCCCTATGTTTAGCCAATAAACGATTTTTATAATTTTCTTCTGTAATAACGAATTTTAAATATTTTGGAGATATAATTTCAGAAGGTCTAAATAGCATAACTCTTTGCCCTAAACATATATTAATATTTGGCGGAATAAATGCTGCTAAACCAATAGACCCTTCTCTTGAATAAACTATGTCATTCTCTCTGGGAACAATTCTTTTAATCCTTTCTTCATAACTTTCCTTTGAAAGACCTCTTAATCGAGTTATTTCCCCTTTTTCATTGATACAATTAGTATCAATTCCAAAATAATCACTTTCAGTATCTGTATATTTTGGAGTAGAGTGTGGGCAATCTATAATTTCTTCACAAATTTCCCCCAACCGACACCACACCCAATTATCAGGAATTTCAAATGGTATTTCTTCGGGTTTGATGGGTGGTAGTGGTTTTTCTTTTCGGAGTTTTCCTTCTTTGATTAATTGGGCTTTTTGGCTTTTGATGTCCGCTAATAAGGTTTTAGCATCGTCTTGGCTTGGCTCTGTCAATTTTCCCATTACTGCCTCCTGTAAATACGATTGGCGGAGTTTGCTGAGGAGATTGGATTGGGTTTTTAGTTCGGTTTGGAAAATATCTTGTCGTATTTTGAAATCATCAACTAATTTATTGATACTGATTTGAGTTTCAATCGGCGGCAAATTTATCTCTACTGACGAAATGCTTTTGATAGAAAGTGAAACATTAGCCGCACCTCTCATCAACTAAGTAATTATACAGAAAACGGGCATTTACTACGTCTTCATTTTTAGGAACTAAGGCACATAAAATCGAGCCAACTGCAAATTTGCCTTCCTGATAATGAATCCGTTTCATACTGGCGTGTCCATGTCCTGATGATGAAACCAAAGGAATAAGTACCGCTTTTGTATCAAATTGATATTCATTGTGGGTAATTCTTTCTTCCGCCATCGTAACCATCGGATAGTCGCCAGCTACGGCTTTGGTAATACCCGTAGCTCCCTTTTCGATGGTACAGATTTCAGATAATTTTACTTTTTTATAACTCATTTGTGCTGTTTAAATCGCTATTTGGGTACTATTTATACTTCGTGGAACAAATTGTTTCACGAAAATTTGGAAATGTGTACTAAATTTGGTACTTTTGTAGTGAGCAATTTTTGTATATCATAACCTGCACCTGCCGGGGTTGCCAGTATTGGCACGGGATACAAAAGATTGCTTTTTTGTTTTTATACATACCCATCTTTTCTAAATTCACTTGCTTTCTCGGTCGTAAAAGGGTTTTTTGTTCTGTGATAATAGTTTTTCCCAAAATTCTTTAAGTCGTATAAATCAATAATCAAACTGAATTTATTTTGCAAGGCTTTAAAATACCGTGCTTCTCCTGAAAAGATATACCTCTGCAATGCCCAAAGCATATAATCAACGATACTAAGTTCTGGGGTAAGACTACTTGGTGCGGTTTTACACTCAAACTGGATTTTTATTTGATTTTTCCTAAACGAATTATCTCTTTCAATCGCCTTTTCAATTGCTTCTTTCAACTTTATTGAACTACTCCCTGTTCTTCCAGCCAAAATTATTTGATAAAAATACCCTTCGTCGTTCATTCGGTCTTTGAGTAAATGATAGACTAAGTCGAAATAAAATTCACTTTCATTATTGTTATGTTTATTTTGAAAGGTACTCAATCGTTTTCTACCAAGTACAATGAACGTTTTAAATCCATCTAATTTTCTCAAAAATTCAACCATCTTCAATTTTATATCCGTATGGTCTGCTCGTGCGTGTAGATACCAGCCTTTGGGGTCGTTTACGCAATGCAAAGAATTGAATAGTACATCCTCTTTAATCGAATCAGCAAAATCAACCAATTCTTGATGAATCGTTTGCTTATCTTCAATCATTATCATTCCTAATGAGAGCAATGGCTGAAAACCATCTGTTCCAACCAATAATTTTTTCTTTTTAGCATAAAATGAAGCGTCTCCGCTCTCATCAATGAAAATGTATTTTTTAGGTAATTTATCCATTTGTAGTTTTCAATAAATTCAACAACTCCAAACTCCGTCCAAACGAAGCCGTTAATCGCTCCATAATCTCCCCACTCGTCAAAACTTCTTCCTCTACTTTGGCAGTTGGATTTTTTATATCAAGGTCATAATTACGCTCTACGATGGTTTCAATCGGCACTTTCCAGCATTGTTCGCTTTCTTGGCGGTTGTGCCACCATGCCTTAATAGGGTCAAACTCACGGGCTTGGATGGTCTTGGTTTTGGAGTATGATTTTTGTCCTTCGGGCAGGCGGTGTTCGTAATACCAAACTTCTTTGGTGGGCGTTCCTTTGTCAAAAAACAAGAGATTGGTTGCCACCGTAGCATAAGGCTGAAATACCGAATTGGGCAACCGCACGATGGTATGCAAATTACATTCTTCCAAAAGCCGTTGGCGTACTCGCTGTTTTACGCCTTCGCCCGTGAGTGAGCCATCGGGCAGTACGATGCCAGCCCGTCCACCTTGTTTTTTCAAGAGATTGATAATCAGTATCAAAAACAAATCAGCACTTTCACGAGTACGATAATTGAGCGGAAAATTATTTTCATTGCTATTGGCTACCACGCCCCCAAAAGGCGGATTGGCAATGATTACCTCAACACGGTCGGCATCACGATACGAAGTATATTCACGGCTGAGGGTATCGCCAAAAGTAATATTAGGCACTTCTACATCGTGCAAAATCAAATTGGTAGTAGCCAATAAAAACGGCAGCGGTTTATATTCCCAGCCCATTACGTTGGTCAATTGGCTCAGGTCTTCAATATTCTTCGATTGTTTTTTGAGATGTTCAATCGTGCAAGTCAAAAAACCACCCGTTCCACAGGCAGGGTCAAGGATTTTCTCCCCTAATTGTGGGTTGAGCATATCCACTAAAAATGAAGTGATGGCACGGGGCGTATAAAACTCGCCACTTTTACCCGCACTTTGGAGTTCTTTCAGGATTCCTTCGTAAATATCCCCGAAAATATGGCGGTCGTTAGAAACGTTAAAATCTATCTCATTGAGTTTGTTGAGGACTTTACGGATATTCTGCCCCGACTTCATGTAGTTGTTGTTTCCCTCAAAAACTTCACGCAGTATCAAGGCTCTTTTGTTCGTCCCAACTGTCAGATTACGTAATTGAGGGAACAAAGTTTGGTCAATAAAAGCCAATAATTCATCGCCCGTTATACCTTCATCGTCAGAAGCCCATTCGTCCCAGTGTAAGCCAGTGGGTACTGGAGAGGTGTAATCGTCTTGTATTAATTCAAGTTCTTTGTCTTTATCCGAAAATATTTTGAAGAACAACATCCAACCGAGTTGTTCAATTCTTTGAGCATCTCCGTTAAGTCCTGTATCCTGCCACATAATATCTCTGATAGACTTAATAATGCCTTGTACGTTTGCCATAAATTACTGCTGTATTTGTTACATTTTACTTTTAAGAAAACCAACCGTCTAAGCTACTGATAATTGTTCACTGTTAATTGATAACTTTCATGCGGTTTGTTTATAAATCTCTTCTTCTAATTCTTTTACAGCTTTTAGATATTCCTTTTTACCTCCAAAAGTATGTACTATTTCGGTGATTGAGCCTAATGAGTCAAAGGGTTGTAGTTTCAAAATATCTAAGGTTTCGATATTGTTAATTCCTTCATCAGCGTATTTTTCCAAAAGGCTTTCCATTACCGCTCTCGCTCCATTGCCATATTTGGTAAAATAATTACGTTTTTTTACGTTGTTGGCTCTTTCTTTTCGGGTCATTGGTTTTTGGTCGTATGCCACATGGCAAATCAAGTCAAACAGGTCGGCTTCTTTATCTACCGCAGTCAAGAAAGCATCTACTAAAATCCCTTGTTCGGATAGTTCATCCACAATAGCCTGTTTTCTATCTGCCTGATTCCAATAATGGAGAAAGTCATTCAATGTTTGGAATCGTTCTTTTACCTTATCACGAGTAAAATCTTTAATACCTACTACAATTAGTTTTCCCTCATGGTCGAATGATAATTCACGATTTACCAAAACTTTAACATCTACACCATTGACTATAACTTTACTTGGGTCTGTTTCTTCGTTGTTTCCAAGATTATCCATCGTTCTAAAAGGGATAACTGGAGGTACATTTTCTTCAATGTTTTCCCCTTCATCACCAGCGGGAATCGAACCCACATCTAACAATTCCTCTGTTTCAGTATTGCCAATATCATCATCTTGACCAACCACTTTTATTCTGATAGGGTCGCCATCAAAATTTTCATCAGCAAAAAGCCTTGTAACATCTCTAAAATCTAAAATAGTAAAATAACGCTTACCAAATTCTTCATTAATACGAGTTCCACGTCCAATAATTTGCTTAAACTCCGTCATTGATTGAATATTAGAATCCAATACAATCAATTGACAAGTCTGAGCATCAACGCCCGTAGTCATCAATTTAGATGTTACAGCAATTACAGGATATTTTTCTTCAGGATTGATAAAATTATCTAATTCCCGTTTTCCTTCATTTTCATCACCCGTAATACGCATGATGTATTTAGAGTTTTCTCGGTGTAAATCAGCGTTACATCTTACTAAAGCGGTTCGCATTCCTTCAGCGTGTTCAATATCTACACAAAAGACAATCGTTTTCATAAACCGATTCTTTTGTCCTTTCAAGTATTCCGTAATTTTCTGAGCCACAATTGCACGTCTTTCTTCAACGACAATGTTTACATCAAAATCTGAACGGTTATAAATTCTATCTTCAACGGGTCTTCCTCTTTTATCAAGTTTTCCTTTGGGTGGTCGCCATCCTTCCAAATCAATGTTTAGTCCTATTCTTACTACTCGGTAAGGAGCAAGAAAACCATCACTGATTCCTTGTTTGAGCGAGTAAGTGTAAAGAGGTTCGCCAAAATATTCAATATTCGACACATCACGAGTCTCTTTTGGGGTAGCAGTTAAGCCAATATGAGTAGCATTTGAAAAATAATTCAAGATTTCACGCCAAGCAGAATTATCCGAAGCACTCCCTCTGTGGCACTCATCAACGATAACTAAATCAAAAAAGTCGGGTGAAAAGTCTTTGTAGGCATCAACACCAACCGTATTAGTGAGTCCCTGATAAAGTCCTAAGAAAATTTCATAAGCCTTATCTGCACTATCAATGCCTCGTTTTTTGTTAGAGACCAATACTTCTTTGAGTAGTCCAGCATCGTCTTCAGCTTCCATGACAGTCTTTTTGATAACGGTCATTTTATCCTTGAAATGCTTGAAATCACCTCTACGGGTTTGGTCAATCAGGGCAGTACGGTCAGCCAAAAAGAGGATTCGTTTCTTTTTACGACTTTTCCAGAGCCGATAAATAATCTGAAAAGCAGTATAAGTTTTGCCCGTACCCGTAGCCATAACCAAAAGAATACGATTTTGATTCTTGGCAATGGCTTCCACCGTGCGGTTGATGGCAATTTGCTGATAATAGCGTGGAGTACGCCCAGAGCCATCTTCAAAATAGTCCTGAGAGGCAACAAGAGCCTCATCATCATTTTCAATACCCTTAAATTGTTTGTATTTTTCCCAGAGTACTTCGGGCGAAGGAAAATTATCTAAACCCAGTTCTTGCTCAATGTTTTCGTCAGTAGAGGTACGGTCGTGGAACAGAAAACCATCTCCATTACTACTGAATACACAAGGAATATCCAAAATGTTAGCATAATCTAAGGCTTGTTGAATACCATCGCCGATATTATGTTTGTTATCTTTTGCCTCGATAACAGCAACGGGAATATTGGGTTTGTAGTAAAGAATATAATCAGCACGTTTACGAGTGCCACGAGATGTGATATTTCCTCTAACCGTGATTTTCCCATCTGTAAAGAAAACCTCTTCCAACATTTGGGTATCAATATTCCATCCAGCGTTTTTGATGGCAGGTGTAATGTATTTAGTGCAGATGTCTCTTTCTGAGAGGTCTTTTTTTGAGTTTGCCATTGGTAGGAAAAGGTATTGAAATAGTTAAATAGAGATGTAATTTCCGAAAAAACTGGGATAGTGAAAAATATTTTTAAAAAATCGAAAATATTTTTCACTATCCCAGTTACTATCCCAAACAAACAAAAACCCCTCAAACGTTGCGTTTAAGGGGTTTTTCGTGGTCTCGTAGGGATTCGAACCCCAAACCTCCTGATCCGTAGTCAGGTGCTCTATCCAATTGAGCTACGAAACCATTACTTAAATAAAGTTCCCATTATTTGGGACTGCAAAATTACAAATAATTTCATAAATAACAACCATGACTACTAAAAAAAACCATAAAAAAATCAGTCGGTTTCTCAACTAACTGATTTTTAGAAATTTAGAACTCATTATTTGGGAGTCGCTTTAATGTTAGCTTCTACTGGTATGCCTTGTACGTTTACTTTTCCTTTTACTTCCAATAAATTTTCTTGAATTTGTACCAACGGTAAATCTCCATCTAAGCCCAAAATACCCGTATTTGAAATGGTCACTTTTGATTCATCGGATGATAACACCCACTTGGCACCCGTTACAGCTTTTCCTGTATCGTCAGTAGCTGATAAGGTTCCGTCGTTATTGAATTTTAGACTTACTTTGTCTAAATCATAAGTATTGGCAGTATTACCTCTTTTGTAAACCACTACTGAACCACTAAAAATATTCACTTCACTAATTATCCATGTTTTGGCGGTTAGTAGTTCTTTTTTTGATTTGGCAGGCGTTGCTACTTCATCTTTTTTACATGAGGTAACAAATATGCTTACAATAAATGCTAAAATTACTGTTAAATTTTTCATGTTTTCTTTCAATTACGTTATTTGATGTGTTTATAACTGCTAAGATACAATGGTTATTATTCAAAAATTGTAAAAAAAGATAATCCTAAGTAATTATGCAAAATCAATTAAAAAAAACAAAGCCATAAGCTACTGAAAATCAAATTATTAACCCACGATTAACCATTCACACTTTTGCATCATTACTTACGATTAAGGTATCGTCTCGATGTTCAATGAGCTTGTCCTTTTTTACAAAGAGTATTATCCATATATTTGGTAAATATTAAAGTTAGTCTTTCATAGTCTAATATTAGCGGGCTGACCGAAATACTAATTGATAAATTTCAAGATTGAAATAGACAACTACAAAAGTTAACGAAAGGCACATAAGTGCTAACGAGGTTTCTTAACAGTCGTTAGGATTAATTTATTTACTCTGATGGTGGTTCTCACCCCTCCTCTGTCGGCGATTAATCTTTGATGCTTTATTATCATGTGCCAAATTCTTTATAATTTCGTAAGTTAATAATAGAAATCCTTGAATTCAGGCAATCAACTACTATTCTTCTTCAGTGCAATTGGTGCTTTCAATGGCTTCATACTTGCATTTTATTTTTTTTATTCTGCATATAACAGAAATTTTTCAAATTACTTCCTTGGATTTTTACTTTTATCATTAAGTATCAGAATCACCAAATCGCTTTTTTTCTATTTCAATGATAATTTGAGCGACGTATTTATACAAATTGGACTTTCAGGATGTATTTTAATTGGTCCATTTCTGTTTTTGTACCTAAAAAAGCAAAATAAAAGAAATGTACTATATTGGGCGTGGCATATATTCCCTTGTCTTATTGGCATAACCATTTTGGGAGTTCTGCTTCCATATTCAAAACACAGAAGTTTATGGAGTATTTGGGTTGTAAAAAGCATTTATCTCCAATGGTTTTTCTATATAGGATTATCTTTCCCTTATGTTAAAGAAGCTTTTAAAACCGTGTTTACCAAAAATGAGAAGTTAAAAAATATTCAGCTTTGGCAGCTTAGTTTGTACTTAGGCGTTGCCGTGATTTGGCTGTCGTACTATACAGCTTCATACACATCTTATATTGTTGGTGCCTTGTCTTTTTCTTTTATAGTTTATTTAATTGTGCTATTATTGGTTTTTAGGATAAACAAAAACTCTACTTTTTTTGAAGAAAAAATAAGGTATGAAGGTAAAAATCTGGATCATGATTTATTAGCTGAAATTAAACAAAAACTGTTATTGATAACTGAAAAAGAACTCTATCTTAATCCTCAACTGACGCTCGCTGAAACGGCAAAAGAATTAAATGTAAGCCCTCATATACTATCTCAGGTAGTTAACGAAAATTTCAATAAATCATTTAATGTATATATCAATGAATTAAGAGTTGAAAGTGCCAAGAGGTTTCTTCTCATCAATAAAAATTTTACTATTGAAAGCGTTGGATACGCAAGTGGCTTTAATTCTAAATCTTCCTTTTTTACCGTTTTTAAGAAAATGACTGGTCAAACTCCAGCCGAGTATCAAAAAACACAAGGTTTGTAGTTCAGTTTTATAGTATTGAACTAAGTTTTTATGACCTTGAACTCCATACTCAGTCTGTTTTTTCATTTTTGCAATAGAAATTATTCAAAAACTATTTGTAAAAATGAAAAAGCTATTTTTATTGTTGGCAAGTGTAATGCTTGCTTTTGTTACCACCATTCATGCTCAGAAGCGGATACTTTTTGTAACCTCTAATCAACACTTTTACGGAAATACAAAAATCAATGCAGCCAACCATTTTGGAGAGATAGTCATTCCTTACGATTTATTCATTAAAGCTGGAATAGAGGTGGATTTTGTAAGTCCCAAGGGCGGAGCTATCCCTATTGGCTATATTGCTACCTCGAATGACATACATAAAAAATATTTGTATGACGGCTCATTTATGAATAGGTTAGCCAATACGATGCACCCATCAGTAGTAGTGCCAGAACATTATTCGGCTATATTTTACATTGGTGGTGGAGCAGCTATGTTTGGGGTGGCTGAGGATACATCTATCCAAAGAATTGCCAGAATGATTTACAATAGAAATGGTATTATCTCAACCCTCTGCCATGGCACAGCAGGGATTGTCTATCTAAAAGATGAAGCAGGTAATTCCCTATACAGTGGAAAAAAGATTACAGGTTTTCCCGACAGCGAAGAAGACAAAAATGAAGCGTATTATAAGACATTTCCATTCGCAATGGATAATGCCATCACTGAAAATAAAGGAAACTTCGTTTATGCTAAAAAAGACAATTTTTTTGTGGTTGATGGCAGATTTATAACTGGTCAAGACCCAACAGCATCTGTATCCGTAGCAAATGAAATCATAAAACAAATTAACAAACAAGCCATTAACCCAAATATAGTTAAAGGAAAAAGCGATTTAGAGCAAGTAAGAGAAACCCTATTGGATTATATCGAAGGTACCGCAAATGGTCAACCTCAAAGACTTAGAAAGGCGTTTCATCCCAAGTTCAATTTATATACTGTTGCAAAAGATACTTTATGGACACGTTCAGGAGAACAATATATTAATCTTTTTAAAGACGGCGAAAAATCCAATCGATTAGGACGCATCATAGACATAGATATAGAAAAAGATGCTGCCATGGCAAAAGTGGAAATAATAGCTTCTGATACAAGATTGTTTACTGATTATTTTTTGTTATTGAAATATGAAGGTTCTTGGAAAATTATCCACAAAAGTTATTCATGGCGGGAAGTTCCCAAATCGCCATATATCCAAGCTGAAATAAATGGAGAATACTTCGACCCGTTTATGGGAGATTATATAACACCTAATAATGAAATTATCGTGATAGGTCGTTCAAAACCAAAATTATATGCCTTCAACGAAAAAACGTATGAATTTCGTGGATTAAATAAAGTGAACGATAATACTTGGACAGCGGGGAAAACAATAGTCTCTACTGATGTAGTCCAAACCTATAAATTCAAGCAAAATAAAATTGAGATTTATGAAAACGATAAACTAATCACAACCGCCATTAAAAAGGAGTTTTACATCAATGAAAAAGTAACATACACAAATACTAATGGTGTAAAATTGGGAGGTACATTATTTATTCCTGAAAAGCCCAATGGAAAGGCTGTCGTATTGGTTCACGGGGCAGGGGCAGAAAATAGAAATGGCTATGCCTCCAATCTAAGATTGTTGGCAGACCAAATTGCACGAGAAGGCATCATTGTACTCGCTTATGACAAACAAGGTATTGGTGCATCAGAAGGGAGAAGTTATGAAACATTAGGCTATGCGGATTTAGCTCAAGATGCACTTGCTGCCGTTGATTATTTACGGTCAAGAAAGGATTTACCCTGCAAGAAGGTGGGACTTGTTGGTGTTTGGCAAGGCGGCTGGGTAAATGCCAGAGCCATTGACCAGAATGAGGACAAGATAGATTTTGTCGTAAATATTACAGCCCATCCAATTACTGTGAGACAATTAGATATTGATGATACTAAAGCCTCAATGAAATGTAAAGGAATTTATACAGAAACGCAAATAGCTAATGTAATTAAACAACGGAGCTATTTTCTCGATTATATAGATAAGACTTCCCTTGCCAAACAGTTAGATGATTATACAAAAAGTATTGAGAAAGACACTTTGTTAAAAGAATGGTTGTTGCCTAAAAGTCACGAGGTAGATTTAAAAAATAGAAATCAATGGTATAGTACTTTAGAATTAAACTATGACCCACTTCCAACGTGGAAAAACTTCAATAAACCCGTCTATATGCAATTCAATGAGTTTGAAAATTACCCACTATCTTATGAAGAAAAAGCAAGAGTAGATGGTCTGAAAAAGAAAAATATTCATACAGAACTAATTAATAATGCCCAACATGGCGGTTTTGAAACAACCGATAAATGTAATGATAGTTTTTATTTATTGACAAACTATCATAAAGACTATTTTTCAAAAATGAAACAATGGCTGAAAAGCCTATAATAGAACCGTTAATACGATATTGTCAAAAGTCAGGCAAAATGATGTAGTTCTGTTTGCAAGTGCAAATCGGGGATTTCTGATTGAAATGGAGCGGCTGTGGATGAGTTGTCTGAGTTTTTCATTGT
>JALONS010000057.1 GCA_025454855.1 Arcicella sp. | reverse complement strand
GGGTCATTCGTTGGATATTCATTCCCACTCATAATTACACCCGAATTGATGGGAACGTTATCTGTTCCGTAATTGGTGGTAGTGTTTGCTCTTTCATATCCGAGTCTGTCGTAAATCCCAGTCAGCGTTTTGATTGCGGCATCATCAATCCTATTGACAAATTCTTCCATAAATACCACTGTATTAACAAATTGAGCCATTTTGCGGATTTTCCCTTTATCGGTATTCGCTTTTTCAGATAATTTTAGAGCCGTTTGAGGAAAACCGAACAAATTTTGAATAAAAGTTGCCAGTTTGGATTTTCCCGTACCTCCTTCACCATACAAGAATAAGAGAGGGAAACTTTCCATTTTCTTAAAAATAATATCTGAAAAAATGCAGGAAATCCCGAACATTAAAACTACACCACCTTCTTTTCCAAATACATCAATATACGCTTTTGACCATTGCTCGAATGTTACTTCCGACTCCCTGAAGAACAGCTTTCTTTCATTGATAAATTGGTTCTCGTCTTTCGGGTTATGATAGGGGATAAAGTAGTTTTTATCATTCAAACTTACAACTCCGTCAGAATCCAAGCCATGAAAAGTATGGTTGAAAATACCATTTGAAAAAGCAAAGAAGCCGTCTTTTTGGTAGCCCAATGTTTCTAACTGGATACAGCTCTTTTCTTCGGAGAACCATTTAGCTTTTAGGCTGTCCAGTTCGGTATTTTTCCCATAAAATCTAAAATTTCCTTGACCTTCGGTTATTTCTTTGAATAATTGAAATGAAGACAGTTGCTTGGTTTCAATATCTATCGACACTTTATTACCGTTATCGTTTATCAATTCTATCACCCTTTTATTGGTTCTGCTCGTTTTTATGTGATACTTGATATTAAGTGTAAAATTGGAAATCTGTGTAAAAGAAATATGCTTTTTTAAATGGTCAATATTGGCAGCCATGTAGCCACATTTAGTAGTAACTATTCCGTATTTTAATGAATCATCTTTCCAATTTTGCATTAACCCAAGTCTATCTTTGGGGTCAGCTTTGGAAAATTCGTTTTTCATCTGCTCGGTTAGAATTAAGTTTAAATCGC
Organism: Arcicella sp.; assembly: GCA_025454855.1. GTDB lineage: Bacteria > Bacteroidota > Bacteroidia > Cytophagales > Spirosomataceae > Arcicella. The sequence goes on along the minus strand of JALONS010000057.1, from coordinate 15,877 downwards.
CTGATTTATCCTTCTCAACAGCTATATACTTACCGTCCTGTACGATGTATTGACCTCCGTGAAAAACTATATCTTTCTCTCCAAAAAATGGACTGTACAAGCCGTGAAATGATTGAAAAGAGTCAAGCCCAAAGAACTTTTTGAGTTTTTTCTCGGTCAAATCACCCACGTTAAAACCGTGAAAATATTTAGTAGCTTTCTCTAACTTATTTAGGTCATATACTACTTCACTTGCTTTCTTACTTTCCAAAATCAACAAATCATCCAAGCCTTTAGCCTTTTTCAGATAATCGCTTTTTATGTGGGAAAAATGAATGCGTTTTAGAGGTGAATTTTCAAGATTTCTGACATCATCACAGGCGGATGAGAATTTTTGAACAGTACCCAAGAAAGAATATGGACGTTCTGTCATTTCTTTACCATGCTCCCATTTTACGACCAATGTATCTGCATCAAGTAATAGAACAATAGTTCTGACTTTACATTGCTCAATTACTCGGATAATGTCGGGGTGCAACTCCTTACTACCTTTTTCAGCCACAAATAAATCCTTTCCACAAATACCGATAATATCCAATCCGTGTATTGAGCCTTTGAAAGCCTTAAATTCACCCTCAACGATAAACAAGGTTTTCAGTTCTTGTTTTTGGCTGAATTTTTCTACCAATTTTGGTGGAAAGAACGGAAATATCCCCGAATCCTTCGGCTGTGAATATTTCATATCTCCTTTGGGGTTTTTGAGACGAGTTCTATAAAATGATTTTTCGGGATTGTCTTTTGTCTCGGCTGTGTATGTGTAATTACCACCGTCGAGGTTGGGGAATAATATCTTGATGTTACCCTCCGAATCTTTCGTGAAGATTTCTTTTATTTTGGGAGTGGTTGAATCATCAGAGGAAAACACACTGATTCGGTTATTTTCTGGAGTAACTCCTAAATCAGCCATCCTACTATCAAAGTAGGATTTTTCGCTTGCAAGTTCTTGATTATCAGAACTTTTTATTACTTTTGACATTGTAAATATTTTTTAAATTTTTCGCCATAGCAAACGTTTCGCCCTTCGGAAGCAATTCGTAAAAATTTAAAATACCCCCTAAACTGGTCATTTAGGGGGTATTTTTTTATTCTTGTTTTGGGAGTTGCTTTATCATCTCCGATAATATTAAATAATCATCAAAGATTTCTGCACGTTGGATTTTATCCTCGTTTTCTCCTATTTCAGATAAATTATACCCACGGAAAAGACGGTTCAATGAATATTGCAACGTGGTCGATTGCATTGGTAATGTGTTCATATTTTTGTTTTTTAGAATAAGGAATTATTAAAATATTGAAAATTAGATAGTTATTGTAAACTTAGCACTTCAACTTTACCAACTGGATGGATTTTGGCTATATTCTCAATTTCTTCTTCAGACAACTTTCCACCAAGTCTTTTACGAAGTTTTCTTTCTTGTTTTCTCCTGATGTGGCGACTGGACAAGAAAGAATCATTTGCCGTAAATCCCATCAATTTCATTGCGGTTTTTATTTTGATTTCCATAATTTAATTTTGGGTATCAATAACTAAAATTTACCCTCTTTTAACACTGTTTTCTTGTCAATCTTTGCGTAGTAAGAGAGGGTAGTATCTAACTTACTATGTCCCATCATTTGCTTAATTATTTCGGCTCTAATTCCCTTGTTGATGGCAACAGTGGCAAACGTTTTGCGTCCAAAATTGAAAGAAATTGAGCGATTGACATTAGCTAATATTTCTACTTCTTTCAATAGCCGATTGACGTGGGTGTTTGTTGGCATATGTTGAAATAGAAACTCGCTATCAGGGCTTGAATTGGATAAAAATCTGCAAATCAAAGCATTAGCTTTGTTATTGATAGGCAATGTAAAAGGCTCTAACCTTTCTCCGTTTGGCTTGCAACGATTCCCGTCCATGTAGGGATTGCCGTCCTCATCTTCCAAAATCCACGATTTTTTAATTCCTTTAAAGGTATGCCAGTCAAGACCTATGTGGCAAGATAAAACGAACCAGTCTCTTATTTTTGACAATTCTTCATTGCCAATTTCTGCATTTTCAATGGCTTCCAACTCGTTGATAGTCAGGAAATTAACAATTTCTCTCTTTTGACGCTTGAACACTTTTTCTTCCAAAATGTATTGAAACGGATTAGCCGATAGCCAACCCGATTTTACGGCAAACTTTAATGCTCGGTCCAAGAATCCTACGGTTCTGCGGGCGTGTTCTTTACTTACATTCATTGTTTGCATGACGTAAACAAGGAGCTTCTCGGCATGAATTGGTTTAATGTGTTCCAGTTCAACTATTTCACTCCCAAACTCCACGACTAACCAAGCAATAATATATCGGAAACTATACCCGTTTTTTTCTTTTGTCTTGCTGTCCATTTCGGACTTTTCTCCGTAATAAAGAGCGAAATAATTTTGTAAAACGACAGTAAGTGAAGGTGTTTGTTCAATATTAGAAATACCAAAAATCTCTTTTTTTAGCGAATCAAGTGTTGGTTCTTTGCCCCAAATAAATGATTGTCTTAATGCGTTTTTGGTTCTTTCAATCATTGGAAGGACAACACTTGTAGCGTCTGCATCTCCTTCTATTTGACCCGTTGATGGGTCAATTTTACAGCCTTGTTTGGCTTTGACACCTAAAGATATTTTGGTGTCTGTACCACGCAATTTTAATCGAATTGTCGCTGTCCCATTTCTTAGGAAACAGGTTACTTCGGGAATTTTAAGGAGCTTAACTTTGTTTGTTTTTTCCTCATTTTTAGTTAAATTTGACATATTATTTATCTTTTTTGGGTGAATAATTGCCCGAAAATCTTGCGTCGGCAAACTTAAAGACTTCGGGAAAAACATTGTTATTGAGCGAAATTTGGGCGAAAAACCCGAAAAACGCCGTTTATAAATCCTCATCAATCTGATTGGTGGGGATTTATTGTTTATTAGAGCTTTCATTTTAGATTAATGTTTCCACATCAACTTCAAATAGTTTAGCCAAAGAAACTGCCTCTTTAACAGTCAATGGACTCTTATTTATGCCTTTTAAAAGCATCCCCATTCTTTTAGGATTAATGCCCGTTTTTTCACAGGTATTCATATTTGGCTTAAATGAACCACCTATTCTTTTTTCGTACGATTGTCTCGCTACAACTAATGAGTTTTCCATTTTATTTGTATGTTATTAAAATTGATACGTCAAAGATATATAATTGAATCTTCAATTACAAAATTTGTGTATCAATTTTTAAAATCAATGTATTAATTTTGAATCATGAATGTATCAAAAGAAATAATAAAGGTTAGGGAAGCTAAGAGAATAAAGCAATCAGAGGTTGCTGAAAAACTGAACATGGAGCGACCAAACTATTCGAGAATAGAAAAAAGAGGGTTGAAAATGAGTTTGGAGCAGTTAATTCAGATTGCAGACGCACTGGAAGTACCATTCATGGACTTATTAAAAGATTCAGATAATCCTACCATTAATCCAGAAGTTGCGGAGATAAAAAAAGAAAATAAAGAGTTAAGAGATAAGATATTGGATTTGGAGAGTGACAAAAAACTATTAAAGGAAGGAGCAAAAAGAGTTCAACAACAAATGGAAGAAGTGTATATCAAAACTTCATTTTTAGTTATTTTACCTTTCATATTTAAAGAATTTACAGAAATTATAAAATCGGATAATGTCAAGGAATATTCAAATGAATCACACAGACTATTTGAAAAACTAATTTCATTTGATAGAGATAGTCATAAAATTATTTATCCTTTGAATTACTGGAAGATAGAAAGTAGTTACGTGGCTGAAATGATGGAGTATGACAGATTATTAATTAAAACTTTAAATGGAATTTTTAACGAAGCCATTGTATCTGAATATTTTGCATTATTTAAAAAGGAATACTCTAAATACTTAGCTAACTATATTCAAAAAGAGGAAGATTCTTTGAAAAATGAGATTAGAAATTTATAAACCCCAATGAGTAAACAAGAACTACAAAAGTATGTACTGTCTTGGTGTAGGTCAAACACAAAAGTAGAGACAAACAGAGGACAAAGCAGAAACAAACTGTAAAAAGGTTTACACAAAACAGACGCTACCTGATATAGTACATCTTGATAATAATCTCCAATCATTTCCAAATAAGAATGATGAAACCTTACAAATCAGCAAAACTTCACGATTGTCAGGGAGACCTTACTAAACGTTGGTACATTCGATTCTCGGCATACGATGAAACAAAAAAAATAATAAAAGAAAAAACTGTTTGGATTCCAAAATTCCTTAAAACCGATAAAGAGCGTAGAACTTGGGCAACATCCCAAATCTTTGAAATTAACAATCTTCTCAGTCAAGGCTACGTTTTTTCTGCCACTCAAAAAAAGAATGATTTTGAAGACATTAAGTTGATTGATGCCCTTCAAATTGGTCTTGACATAAAAAAGGTTGCTGCCAATTCTCTCGTTACTTCAAAGGATGAAGATTTAGGAAAAAATAAAGGAAAAATACCATTAAGACCTATTCGACGGCTTATAATAGCTTTATGAATTTTCTACACCATGAAAAACTTACCGATATTAGCCTACATGATTTTTGCTTTTACAACGATAAAGGAACAAAGCGAAATGTTTTGCTTTATCGTGATTACTTGCTTAAAAGTAAAGACGTATCTGCCCGAACAGTAAACAATCAGATTACACTAATTTGCTCACTTTTTAGTGAATTAGTACAAAGGGAAATTGCTGAATTCAATCCTGCTTCGTCTATTGTGAAGCTGAAAGTGAAAGATGGCAGAAACTTTGCTTTCTCTGCCGACGAAAAGAGGAAACTAATCAATTATATTCAAGAGCATGACAAGGAATTATATGTATTTGTTAATTTCCTCTATTATACCTACATACGTCCTGATGAGCTTCGTTTTCTTAGAGTTAAAGATTTAAGGACTAATCAACTCTACATTGATTCTGGAATCTCAAAAAATAATAATTCTGAATTTGCGATGATTCCAGAACATCTTGAAGAATTAATCGAAAAATATGAGATTAGAAAACGGCATGGAGATTCATTCTTGTTTTTCTCCGTCAAAAAAGGCTTGCAAGTACCTCGTAGTGAGAACTATTTTTACCAGAAACACCGTGCTATCCTAAATTTACTTGAGATAGATAAACGTTGTACGATGTACTCGTGGAAACATACAGGGGTTTGTGATGCTCATGACGCTAATATTCCGATTGATTATCTTAGGCAACAACTAAGACATAAAGATTTAACTACTACTCAAAAATACCTTAAATCATTGGGTAAAAATTTGAACATGACTATCATAAAGAGATTCCCTAAACTTTGAGAAATATTGAAACAAAGGAATATATTAATAGAAAAGACCGAAACTATAATACCAACTCTGTTCTTTTATGCTTCTTTCATTGCTCCTTAGTTACACCCCAAAGTTAAACAGATAAATTAGGTAATTCTACGCTAAAAAATATGACTGATTTACTGTTCTTTTGTGGAAATCTTATGACACCACAATTTCCATGAAAAAATATTTACTCGTATCACTTACTTCAATCCTATTGTTCTATTGTAATGTTGCTTTTACAGAGCCTATTGATTCACTAAAAGCATTAACAATTGCCCAAAAATTTTATCTTTCAAAAGCCCCAATTCCCAAAAATAGTCGGCAACAATCATCTACCTTTTTATTAGCCCAAAAGGTTGAATATGTTGCTGGTCAAAATGCTGTAAGGAAAGGGAGGCAATCCGCAGATAAAGAATATTTGTACTATGTTTTCAATGTAGAAAATGATGGCGGTTTTGTTATCGTAGCAGGTGATGATGCTTCATACCCAATTATCGGATATGGAACACAGGGGCGTTTTGAAATTGAAAATCAACCAAGTAATCTAAAAGGTTGGATGCAATGGTATGAACAACAATTAATTGAAATAAAAGATAAGTCGCTGAAAGCTGATAAAGATATTGAAAATACTTGGAATGATATTTTGAGCGGTAAATCTCAGCCAAAATCTGCACGAGTTACTGCGGTTGCTCCATTATTACAAACTACGTGGGACCAAAACCCATATTACAATGACTTATGTCCCTATGACAATGATGCAAGAGAAAACTCTGTAACGGGATGTACTGCAACAGCAATGGCACAAATTATGAAATACTGGAATCACCCTTATCAAGGGCGTGGCATAGGAGGATTTTATGCAAATGGTATTAATAAAAGTTTTGTAATTAATAATGTCTATGATTGGAGTAATATGCCAAAAGAGCTTTCTTGGTACAGTAGTAGTGGACAAAAGAACGCAATTGCAAAATTAATGATTGATTGTGGAGCAAGTATTAATACAACTTACAATTCAGCACAAAAGCAGTATGGGGGTGGTAGTAGTGCTAATCCTGATAATTTGCCAAACGCATATATAAAGAATTTCTCGTATTCTTCATCTGTAAAGATTATTAAGAAATCTGATTATAGCATTGCGGATTGGGAAACTATATTAAGAAATGAGCTCATTAATAAAAGACCTATCCAGTATCAAGGTTTTTATAAAAATATTGGTACAAATAGTCAATATGGAGGTCATTCTTTTGTCATTGATGGATATGATGGAAGTTCATATTTTCATGTAAATTGGGGATGGGGGGGGAAGTCAGATAATAATTTTTACTTACAATCGCTAAATCCTTCAAGCAGGGGTGCAGGAGATGGAGAAGGTACATTCAATCTTTTTCAAACCGCTGTAATCGGCATTCAACCAGCAACAAACACAAATGCAAATCTGCAAATGTATTCTTTGTTCAATGCGACTTATAACAATCAAGTTTTAACAGTATCAACAAATTTTTTAAATGCAGGTTCATCAGCATTTCAAGGGGATTTTGCCATTGCACTTTTTGACGACCAAAATGAATTTTACGATTTTGTTGAGATTAAAAACGGTTATTCATTACCCTCAAATAACCGATTTACCAGTAATTTGACTTTTTCAAAATATAATTTACTCCTACCCGTTGGCAAATTTAAACTTGGAGCATATTACAGAGTAACCAATGGTGATTGGGTACAAATTGCAGGAACGAGTACGGTGAGAAATCCTATTGATTTGCAGATAAAGACGGTTTATAGCCAAGACATTAATATGTATTCATCTTTTAGTGTTCTTACTTCTAATCCAAGACAATCAACAACTTTAAGTGTCAATTTTGATGTTATCAATGCTAATAAATCAACGTTTTATGGTGAAATTGGAGTTCTGGCTTACGATTTACAAGGTAATTATAAAGGTGTTGTGTCTTCGGTTTCAGTAAGCAATGGATTGCAATATAATTACCATTACATAGGCGGATTAACTATTTCCACCAATTCATTATCATTAGAACCAGGCATATATAACTTAGTGGCAGGGTACAAAAAAACGGGTGGTTTATGGAATTGGGTAGGGGGTGATGGCAGGTACACAAGCGGGCGAAAGATTGAGGTCGGAGAAGCTCCAATTTATGCAGATAGCTACGAAAATAATGATAGCGAAGCAACTGCCTATAATTTCAAATATACACCTACACAAGATTATCACGGATTTATTACTTATGGTTCAAATATCCATGTGGGTACGGATAAGGATTATTACAAAATAGATTTGCCACAAGATAGTAGCCGATATATTATTAAAGCTCGTGTCCACGATAAAAATAATAGCACTCAGGGAGATTTAAAATGTGATGTTATTTTTAGTGTAAATCAAGATAATCAATGGTCAAAAACATACGATTGGGGTTTAGACCAAAATTTTTTACTTTCAAAAGGAGGAAAATTAATGTTTTTGGTATCTCCAATTTACGAGGGATTTAAAGGTAGTTATCTTTTGGATTTTAATGTTACTACCGTCCGAAGACCTACTATAAAAGTCAATGGTGAAACGACTATTTGCGAAGGAGAACAAACGAAATTACAAGCTAATCAAAGCTATGATTCGTACAAATGGCTCAAAGATGGCGTTAAGACAGATAAAGTTTCCGCTGAAATTTCAGTTTCAGAATCAGGTAAATATACTTTAATAGGCACTAAAAATGGTGTAGAAAGTGCTATTTCAGAATCAATTCAAGTGGTCGTGAAATCACTACCTATCAAGCCTACAATATTGAAAGAAGAAAAACCCGATAAGTTTATATTAACGTCAAGTAGTAACGTAAGTAATCAATGGTTTTTGGGGAATTTGGCAATCAAAGGAGCAACAGAATCTATTTATTCCCCTGAGCAAGTAGGTAAGTATTTTGTCCGTGTAAGTGATGGAAAATGTGTAAATAATTCAGAGGTTTTAGACATAAAAATTGACAAGCCCGAAATACAAAAAGTTGGCAACAATCCTTTTTGTGAGGGCGAACCATTAACCTTGAAAGCACCACAAGGTTTTGGTACTTACCGATGGTTTAATGGTAAGGACTCTCTAAATACAAACTTAGGGGAAGTAACCGTTTCAAAATCAGGAAGATATTTTGTTTGGGTAGGAAGAGGTAAAATTGTAAGTCCAATATCTGACACTATTAAAGTAGTTGTAAATCCGCTTCCAACAAAACCCTTAGTTACTTTGTCTGATTCATTAGGAGTTTCTTATTTTAAGTCAAGTAGTTTGTTGGGCAATCAATGGTTTAGTGATGGAACATTAATAAATGGAGCAACAGGACAAGTATTGAAAAATTCAGGTTCTGGAAGTTACTCAGTCAAAGTTACTTTATTAGGTTGTTCAAGCGTATCAGATTTATTTGTGATAACTGGAACGGAAGAATTGTTTGAACGACTTGTAAATGTTTATCCAAACCCGAGTAGAGGCGAAATAACCATAGATGTACCATTTTCAAAGGAAACACAATTTGCAATTTATGATTTGCTCGGAAATGACGTTTTTAAAACTGTTATTCGAGATGGTAGAGATAACAAGAAAACGTTAAACCTTTCAGCACTTCCTACTGGAACTTATATACTAAGAATAGAATCTGAGGGAAAGGTTTTAAATCGTAAAATCTCTATCTTATAATATCGTAGTATTTGGAACAATTCACGTAACAATAAAAACACCACTTGGAACGCTAAATATTGCTATTACGAAGCGTTACGCTATATTTGTAAAATAATCAGCGTTCCTCATCCGTGTCAAATATTGGAACATTGACAAGATTTTATTCCTTTAAGACTTGATTTTCAGATAGTTGAATAATTCCTTCGCAGGACAGGAGGGGGAGCAAAAAATCGAAAAAAGCCTTCATACGCAATGTATGAAGGCTTTTTTGTTTGGCTGATTTCCAAGAATTGACGTTTCTTTCCAAAACCCTTTTCCAAGTTTTTGATTGTTGCATTGTGAGCATAAAAAAACGAAGACTTTATGGGTCTTCGTTGGGTTGATTTGGAGAGATGGCATCTTGAACATAATCTTCTGTTACTCCTATGTGGTCGGCAAAGTCTTTGAGCATTACGAACTTTTTAGAATTAGGGTAACAGTCCCTAATGGTTCGCATGACTTTATACGTGTGTTTCTTCGACCAACTCATAATGGTCATAATCTCTTCGGTATGGATTCTTAGTCTTTTCATTTTTCCCATGTTTTGTATTTTATTCTTACTACCTTACAACTGGCATTTTTTGAGTATTTACTTTTTGTAATAATTTGATTTTCAGACATATAATATTATTACAGTGTTTTGAATTTTAAACTATATCCTACAACTTTTTTACAAATCCACCTTACTACTCCTGTTTTATTCGTTTCACAGCATATCCATATCGAGGCTTACCGTTAATTTTTTTGCTATACCTTATAAATTCAAGTTTGCTCAAAGCCTCGCCTAATTTTTTAGCATTTAGCTTTACTTCAAAATGCTTTTCCAAAGTGTGCTGAATCATGGCTGATGTAAGGTGTTCTTCTTCGGGATGATTTCTTTCAACCCGCTCGAAATATTCCATGAGAAGCTCATATTCTTGCTCACTGACTTCAAAATTCTCATTGTTACTTTTTAATTCTGATATTTCTTCTTTGGTAAACCAGTATCTAAAACCTGATTTGAAAAGACGATAGGCTTCTGCCCAAACGGTGTTCATATCTATCGAATTGGTAGCTTCTAAATTAATTTCAAGGGCTTCAAACGGAAGAAATCTTCGAGAACCTGATGGGTCGGTCAGGAAGTCATTACCATTAACACTACCACAAAAGGAGGCTATTCTTGGGCGTTTGGTAAAAAGCCTATCATAAGGTTTTCTAATTTTTATGGAATCAAGGGTAATCAATGTTTTCAACGCATTTTCGTCTTTTCGATTCAAATTCCTTAATTGGTCGTCTATATTGATGATAAAATATTCGGCTAACATTCCTGTTGTATCTACGCTATCTACATTGATTCTTCCTGTAAAAATGTACTGTTTCAGAATAGGTGGACATAAGTTAGTAAGCCATGTAGTTTTGAAAGTTCCCTGTTCGCCTGTCAAGACCAAGCAAGTATGATTTTGACATCCTTCTCGTGTGAGACTATTAGCGACTGTGCCTACTAACCATTTTGTTAGATGTTTTTCAAATAAATCTTGATTTTCAATTTTTATGGTCTGAGCCAGTTTTTGAATATTTCCATCAACCACTTGGAAACCCTCTAACAGTTCAAAATATTGATTGATAGGATTTACTAAGGGAATAAAATCAGATTTTAGTAACCGAGCCAATTTTTCATTTGAGATAGAAGACCCTTTCGATTCAAGCTCAAAGGTCAGACTGTTTAATTTGTAGTCATTTAGAGGTATAAAATCGCTATCTGCCTTTAATTTCCATTCTGTTTCATCAATGATTAGATTATACCTAAAATCGTAATGAGCATTCAGATATGCCTTTGCCAATGTCGTATTATTGACTTTAAGATTGGCATTACTGCTTTTATTGGCTTCTTTTGGTTTTTCGGAGTCAGATTTTTTATTAAGAGCAAGTAATTCATCTACTGACGGTATAGATGGTTTTTTGTTAGATTTCATGTATAAGGGTTATTTGGGATTTGTTTTATTAATTGTACGGATAATTGATTCTAAATAGAAACACCGAGCCCTGAGTTTGCGATACTCTTCCCAATGGTCAATATCAAATTTTAAGGTCTTTAAAACATCTGTTTCAAGGATTTTGACTGTGCTTTGAACTGTTTGGCAGTACATCAACCACATTTCTATTTGCTGATTTAGTATTTCAAGTTGTCTTTGTCGCTTGATTTCAAACTTCTCTTCATACTGAGTTTTTTCTAATGAATTTCGATAGCTAATCTGGTTCATTATCCATTGGTTGATTTTTTGCTGGTCAAGAGCCAGTAACTCTACACACATTAATTTGCCAAACTTGGAAAATAGCTCATCAGTCAAGCTCTCTTCGGGGGGCGTGATAATACTCATAAAATGAAAATTTATGTGTTTTAGGGAATGATAAGAAAATGGAAAATGACAATAGTGATTGGAGAGATATGAGGGGGATTTTTGCGACTAAATCGCTTCTGAAATTTGGATAATCCGATAAGGAAAGGATATATTTGTACCATGATTTACGATAGTTTTTAATTGTTTGTAATCTTTTCAACACTTAACTGATATTGTACTTATTGCATCGTTTGATGCCACAAAGTCATTATAAAATTCTCCGCTACATATTCGAGTATGTAGCGGTTTTGTGTTTATTTATGCTTGTTCGTCTGAACGTTTTTGTTGAAATCGCTTCATTTCTTTCATTACTGTTTCAATACCCATTTCTGCATAATATGTTAGCGTAATTACCTCAGAGGAGTGTCCAAGCACCTTGGCAATAATTGAGATGGGTACTCCATAGTTATACATGAGGCTTGCACAAGTTCTGCGAGAACTATGAAATGTTACTTTCTCAGGATTTTCGATATTTGCCAGTGCCGCAATATCTTTGATAGTTCTATTAATTTGTTGATTAGTTATTCGAGGGAAAAATAGTCCTGATGGTTCTATTCGAGATATTTCTTCGTATTTAGCCAAAATGTTTTCTGCCTCTGGAAGTATTGGAGCAAAAAATACCTTTTTCTTCATCATGTTATTTTCCTGCCCTTTCATTCGAGCTTTTGAGATATAATCTAAATCGTTTTCAAAAGACTGAATATCTGATGCTTTCAAGTTCATTACATCAGCATACGATAGCCCTGTATAACATGAGAAAATATACAAGTCTCTCACTAATTGGAGCATAGGATTATAAAGTTTCAAGTCCATCATTTGCTTTATTTCCTTTTCAGTCAAATAGTGGATTTCCTTTTTCGTGCCTCTTTTATAGGTTTGATGGGCAAATTTGTTGTGCTTAATCCAACCATTATCTTGTGCGAAAGCAAATACTGATTTGAGCGTTTTGGCATGGCGTACAGCGTGGTCGTGTTGATTACCTCTCACGTTTTTGAGATAGTTTATCAGTTTATCAGCGACAATAGGTTCAAGGTCTTCTAATTGAGTTGAAGAATCTTTAAACTCTTTTTTCAGAAAACTTTTGATATTATCAATGATGTAGCCATTTTTCTCAATAGTCCAACGGTTAAAATTACTGTCTTTATGATACTTGTATTCAAACCATTGGTCAATAGCTTCTACCAAAGTGGGAATCTTGGTCACGAATGTATTGCCGAGGGTTGCTTCTTTGATAGATTTTAGGTCAATCCGTTTGCCTTGTTCTAATGATTTTTCATAGAAGCCTATCATTCTATCACGATATGTGGTCAATAGGCGAGTACCTTCCGCATCACCTTGTAGAATTCCAATTTTTGTGTCTAATTCTCCTCCTTTTGCATTGATTATATTGGTCGAAAATTTTACTTCTTTACCTTGAAAATGAATACGGATATAGATAGTTTGTCCAATTTCTTGGAATGACATTCGAGGAGCTTTCAAAGCCTCAGAACTCGTTTTCTGTTTTTTCATTTCTCTAAATGCTGTCTCTGAAAATATTTGATAGTGGAATATTCAAATATTTACATACGCCTTCCATCTCAGCCATCATAGGAGATTTTTCACCACGATAAATCTGTCCAAAGCGTTTCCGTTTGATTCCAGTGGCTTCATAAAACTCTTTTGAAGGCTTAAAATTTATTGCAGGATTTGAAGAACCATCAATAATTAAAGCAAATTTGCACTTTACAGTTGTTTTCATGTTTAATTTTACAATTGTTTATGTTTATATTGATATTTTATTTATAAATATTTACATACAAATATATGATATAGTTTTTATTATATATAACATATTGTAAATAAATATTTATATAATATGCTTAATTTTGAATATGGATATGTCAAAATCAATAATTAACACAAGAGAAAAGAAAAATTTGAAGCAATCTGAGGTTGCTGCACGGATGGGAATTGACCAGCCAAACTATTCTCGATTAGAAAAGAGGGGAAAAAAATTAACCCTCGAACAGATAGAAGCCATTGCTAAGGCTCTTGAAGTTTCCCCCAATGTCCTTATAGGTATTGAGGGTGAAGGTACATCTGTCAAAGATGATGTAGAATCTTTAACCAGACAGAATGAAGAATATAAAAAGCGGATTGAAGAATTAGAGGCAAGGTTATTGAGCCTCGATGAAGCCAATAGAATTAAAGAGGAATTAAATAATATAAAACAGGCTCAACTATCAGAAAGAACAAAACTTATTCAAGAAAAAGTTACAGAAAAGATGTTAGAGACCATGTACGAAATTGCTCAGAAAAATGATTATACTCGATTGGTTAAACGAGAGAAATTTGAGGCTGATTTTAATAAAATAGGGGTCGAAGAGGAAGATGATTATAACAACACTGGCAAGTATTTTTATTATGTGAGCCGTTCAAATGATGTAGCCGTAGTTACTAAGGAAAATTTTGAGAAATTACTATCAAAATATTACAAAGACCCTTGGGTTAAAGCCATGTTAGAATTTGGTTTAGCCACAGAAAAAGAACAAGCTGAGTGGGAGGATTGGAAACTAAAAAATCCAAATCCACCTGCAAGTCCCTTGGATAGTTATCTGGAGACCTTTTCAGAAGTGGGAGCAATGGTTGCTTCTATGGTGCGGAATCCATTTCAAACAATAGGCTCTTTTAGTAATCTTGTTACTTATAAATTTGAATAATTGTAAAACCGTAATACCTTGTAAAACTGCTCAAAATACAGTTTTACAAGGTATTACAGCGTATTATTCATACAATAACCAGCCATATCCCTTAACAAATTTAGCCTTCCCTTCCGCTTTTTTCGATTCTAAAAGCACTAAATCCCAATTAGTCTCATCTCCCAAATCGTAGCGAGCAATTACTTTATGCTCAGGAAGAAGTTTGTGTGATTCTGCGTTATTGTTTTCAGAAATACTTTTTATTTCTTCTTCATTTAAAAGTTCATCCGAAGAACTTTCATCCGCTTTTAATGTCTCTTTCTCCTCTGTGAATTTATCATAAATTTTTGTTGCTAAATAGATAAAAATCCCAAGAAAAACGATGAGTAACAGCCACCAAACCCAACTCCAATTTGATTTCGGTTTTTCGGGTGGTACAAGTATAGCCCTCGCATCTTGTACATTGAAATCAACCAAGCCGAAGGGGTCGTATTTGAATTTGAAATTATTGTCCAATCGCATATTGAGTAGGGTTAATTTGTTTGCTATAACAATGAACTAAAAAATAAACTACATCTGGGTAATCTCTAATCTGAGGATTTTGAGATGCGAATTGAAATACTTGTTTTAAGAGAGGAGTTTCGTAAGCAAATAACCTATCTTGAAGCATCTTGAACTGTTGATTAGTCAAATCAACTTCTTCTCGATATTTTTCTTGATATTGCCTTACAGCTTGCGATTGTGCCTGTTGAATTTTATCGGATGTGATTCTGTTAGCTAAATCCGTAGCCTCCTGCCAAATACTTTTCTTTTCGGTAGCCATATTTTCTTCCAATGTCTTTAATTTTTGATTGGCTACGTCAAGTTGTTCTTGTAACATGATTATTTGGCTATTTTCTCGCTCAGTGTTATCCTGAGATGTAGTGGAATTACTTACCCCTTTGAGATATGAGATAGCTCTCAACTGCAAATAAAATATACTCCGATTGATTCATGCCTTTCTTCTCGGCATTGTCTAATATCCGTTTCTTCATCTCGAAGGTTGTACGGAGATTAATGGTTTGTGTGAGTTCACTCATAAGTTGTAATACGCTGTAACACGTTGTAATACATTTGATAATCAGTCGGTTACAAAATCTGTATTACGGTTATACAGGTTTTGTAAAACGATTGCAAGTTGTGTATTACAATTGGAAGGGGTGGGGAGAAATGCGGAGTTTTGAGAGTATATTCAATTTGAGCATTTCCTAAATTTATATTATATATCCTTGATTCGTTAAAATTTACCGTACATATACTCATAGTCTATACACTTGAAAAAGAAGTCAAAAAAGTATTGGAGTTTTCAGTTTTTTTTCTATTTTTACAAGGAATTAGTCATTAATTTAAGAAGCCCTTTACTAAGCTGAGTATTCTCATTTTCAATATGGTTAATACCATTTTACTAAAAATACCAATTAATTATATCCTCTCAATTTGAAAAGAAATAATCAGCTCAATCTCATAAAATATATTCATTTTAAATAAAACCTTAGCGATAATGCGAACTAATTTATTTAATAAACCATACTTTTCTATAATAGGGTTATTAGCCATAGTATTAATTGCTAAATTTTTGCTTAGTTGCGAAAGTTGTATATTCCATTTAATAAGCACCATTAATTCCAGTCAAACAGCACCACCTGTGGATAAGTAATTAGCCAATAATTTGTAGTTTGTTAGTGATTGTTT
>JALONS010000056.1 GCA_025454855.1 Arcicella sp. | reverse complement strand
TCTGGTTTATCGACGGGCGATACGCTCATTACAACGGGTATTATGCAAGTAAAACCTGACGGGGAAGTAGATATAAGAGAGGTGATAAAATAATTCTACAAGATTTACACCTGACCCATTTAAGTTTACAAAAAGAGGATTATTTGAGACTTAATTGTTTGCTTCTTCGTTTAATATACAACAAAGTTTTCATGCTGCTTTTGCAGATAAATATACATAACCACTAAATAATTATCAGTATGTTAATCCAAAAACAAAAAAATGAAAATAGCTGTATGGCATAACTTGCACAGTGGCGGCGGAAGCAGGGCTTTACAGTATCATATTCAAGGATTAGTAGAAAAAGGACATGAGGTAGAAGTATGGGCGGATGCTCCAGATGCTGATGGCTTTATGGTTTTGCCAGCAGGAGTAAAAAAGCACAGAGTGCCACTTGTTTATAAAGAAACACAGCCTTCGTTGAAGGAAAGATTTACCTCTTTTTTCTTTGGGAAAGATGAGAATATGAAATCAATGGAACGACATTGTAAACAATGTGCTTTTGAAATTAATAAAGGTAATTTTGATGTACTGTTTGCTAACAGTTGTTTTTACTATGGTGTTCCCTTCATCGGAAGGTTCGTTACTATTCCTAAGGTATTGTATTTAGGAGAACCTAATCGCTATTTGTACGAAGCCATGCCCGAACAAGTTTGGGAAGCTCCAGACGACAAACTAAGTAAGTTTAGTCTAAAGTTTTGGGTGTATTTGTTTAGTAATTTGTGGAGAACCAATAGGTTAAGGGTATATGTGAGAGAAGAAAGAAGGAATTTCCAATCCTTTAATAAAGTGTTAGTAAACTCTTATTTTTCGATGGAAAGTTGTAAAAGAGCTTACGGGTTACTATCTGAGGTTTGTTACTTGGGGGTTGATAATACATTATTTAAATCAAATCAAGCAGCTGTTAGTCAAGATTATGTAGTAGGCTTAGGAGGTTTTTATGAACACAAAAACCCTGCTTTAGCGATAAAAGCCATTGCTAAAATACCTGAAAATCGACCTAAGTTGATTTGGATAGGCAACATGGTAGATGAAGAATACTGGGAAGAAATGGTAGTGCTTGCCCGCTCCTTGGGCGTAATTTTAGAATTGAAAAAGATGGTCTCGGATGAGCAGTTGGTGAGCTTGCTGAACGGGGCTATTTGTATGATATATTCCTCCAATCTTGAACCTTTTGGCTTCGCTCCTTTAGAAGCAAATGCCTGCGGAACTCCCGTAGTGGCAGTGGCAGAAGGAGGTGTTAGAGAAACTATCATTCATGGGAAGAATGGTTTCTTAGTGAATCAAAATCCTGAATCCATTGCTCAATACGTTCATAAATTGATGAATAACAGGCTATTAAGGAATGAGATGGCAGAGTTTTCTATCAAAAATGTTCAAGAAAATTGGTCTTTACAAGCTGGTTCTGATAGAATAGAAAAAGCTATTTTGTCGATTCTTTGAGCCGACACAGTAAATGATAGAGACGATTGAAAACTACTTTGTAAGTATCATTTCTTCATTTCCAAGCAAATCAACAAAACTATAACTTATGGCATCTATATCAGAGACTTCCATCAAACGACCCGTGCTGGCGGTAGTGATGTCTATATTAATTATTCTTTTTGGTTTTATAGGCTACACATATCTTGGTATTCGTGAATTTCCGAGCGTTGACCCGCCCGTGGTAACTGTGCAAACGAATTATACGGGAGCCAATGCAGATATAATTGAGTCACAGATTACTGAGCCATTAGAGGAGTCTATCAACGGTATTGCAGGAATTAGAACGCTTACTTCTTCGAGTAGAGACGGACGCTCTACTATTTCGGTTGAATTTGATTTGAGCGTTGATATTGAAGATGCTGCCAACGATGTCCGTGATAGAGTGGCTCGCTCCTTAGCCAATCTTCCCAAAGACGTGGACCCTCCAGTGGTGGCAAAAGCGGATGCCGATTCCAACCCCATTTATTTCATCAATGTAAAGTCTGAAAAAAGAGATTTGTTAGATTTGAACGAACTGGTTACTCGAAATATCAAAGAGAAATTTCAAACAGTAGCGGGTGTTAGTTCCGTACAAATTTGGGGAGAGAAAAAATATGCCATGCGGTTGCGGATAGACCCCGTGAAATTATCATCGTTTCGGCTTACGGCTCCTGATATTGTCAATGCCCTCAGTAAACAAAATATTGAGTTGCCCTCGGGAAGTATAGAAGGAGCGATGACCGAACTGACCGTGAGAACACAAGGGCGTTTGGTAACTCCAGAGGATTTTGAAAACCTGATTTTGAGAGAAGAGGGTGATAAAGTAGTGAAATTTAGTGATGTTGGAAGGGCAGAACTTGCCCCCGAGAATGAAAAAACATTCTTCAAAAGAGATATGGTGCCGATGGTAGCAGTGGCGGTAATTCCACAACCAGGGGCAAATCAGATTCAGATTGTTGATGATGTTAAAAAGAAATTGAGTCAAATTCAAAGCACCTTGCCCGAAGATGTAAAAGTTACTTTGGGCTTTGATTATACCCAATTTGTGAGACGTTCCATCACGGAAGTAGAGGAAACTATTTTCATTGCCATTGCTTTGGTGGCTCTCATTATCTTTATTTTTCTGCGAGATTGGCGTTCTACGCTCATTCCACTTACTGCAATTCCAGTTTCATTGATTGGTGTTTTCTTTATTATGTACATAATGGATTTCTCAATTAATGTACTCACGCTTTTGGGAATTGTGCTATCTATCGGCTTGGTAGTAGATGATGCCATTGTGGTTTTGGAGAATATTTATGCTAAAATTGAGGAAGGAATGTCGCCGTGGAAAGCATCTTTAGAAGGTTCAAAAGAGATTTATTTTGCAGTTATTTCCACAACGGTTACGTTGGCAGCCGTGTTTTTACCCGTTATTTTCTTACAAGGAATTACGGGAAGGCTTTTCCGTGAATTTGGCATTGTAGTGGCGGGTTCTGTGATTATTTCAGCGTTTGTTTCCCTGACGCTTACGCCGATGCTAAGTTCTAAAATTTTGAAAGGAGGGCATCATCAACCGTGGTTTTATAGAGTAACCGAACCTTTTTTTCAGGGGCTTACCAAAGCCTATGAAGATTCATTGACGGGTTTCTTGCGTATTCGTTGGGTTGCGTGGGTGCTGATGGTTGGATTCATCGGAATAATCTATGCACTGTTTAAGTTTGAGGCAATTCCCTCTGAACTTGCTCCGATGGAAGATAGAGGAGGATTTAGGATTTCAGCAACTGCCCCCGAAGGAGCAACGTTTGATTATATGTTGGGAGTAACCGACGAGCTGGGTAAAATGCTCATGAAAGAACTGCCCGACAAGGAGCGTCGTGGAGTAGTGACTATTACTTCTCCGCCATTTGGGAATGGAGCTTCAAATACAGGAGCTGTGCGAGTTGTTTTGCACGATACGCTCAACCGCAGAACGCAACAACAAATTGTGGATGATATTCAACCCAAATTGAAAAAATATACCAGTGCCAAAATGTTCGTGATTCAAGAACCAACTATCCAAACAGGGCAACGTGGCGGTGGGCTTCCTGTGCAGTTTGTGGTTCAGGCGGTGAATTTTGATAAATTGAAAAAAGCCATTCCAGAATTTATGGCGAAGGTAAGAGAATCACCCAAATTTGAGACTGCTGATGTCAATCTTAAATTTACTAAACCCGAATTACGCTTAGAAATCGACCGTGAAAAGGCTCAAAATTTAGGGGTTTCTATTCAAGATGTTGCTCAAACACTTCAATTAGGGCTTTCGGGTAGAAGATTTGGATATTTTTTAATGGACGGGAAACAATATCAAATTATTGGTCAGATAGACCGCCCCGAACGGAACGATGTGGCTGATTTACGGTCGTTATACGTAAAAAGTAATCGTAATGAATTGATTCAGTTAGATAATTTAGTAAAAATAACGGAACAGAGTACGCCGCCGCAGTTATTTCGCTATAATAGATATGTATCGGCAACGGTGCAAGCCCAAGCCGCTAAAGGCGTAACACTCGGTGATGCACTTAATGAAATGGATAAAATAGCCAAAGAAACATTAGATGCTTCATTTTCAACGGCTTACGATGGGCAGTCGAAGGAGTTTAAGGAATCGTCATCATCATTGGTATTTGCTTTTGCATTGGCATTGATACTGATATATTTGATTTTATCGGCTCAATTCGAGAGTTTCATTGACCCCCTTATTATTTTATTAACCGTACCTTTGGCCGTAGCTGGGGCATTATTATCACTTTGGGATTTTAGTCAGACACTCAATATTTTCTCACAAATCGGTATCATCGTTTTGATAGGTTTAGTAACCAAAAATGGAATTTTGATTGTGGAGTTTGCCAACCAACGAAAAGAACACGGTAGTAATAAATTATTGGCGGCAAAAGAAGCGGCAGTGGCTCGTTTTAGACCTATCTTGATGACTTCGCTTTGTACGATTTTGGGTATTTTACCAATTGCTCTGGCATTAGGAGCGGGTTCACAAAGTAGGGTTTCGATGGGTATTGCCGTAGTAGGAGGAATGCTTTTTGCTACCACGCTGACGCTTTATATCATTCCAGCGGTGTATAGTTATATGTCGAGAGATTTGAAATATAAAGTAGAAGAAACACAGCCAGAAGCAGCTCTTCAAGTATGAGAAAGTTGATAAAAAGTATTTTAATTGTGTAGTGAGCTTTGCTTTCAAGCAAAGCTCACTACAGTTCAGACCTACCCAAAAAAAGGGAAACTCATAAAATTCATGTCATTAAAATCTTCTTGAATTTCATAATCCTTGAGCCACTGACGCATATTTTCTTTGACTCTTAGCAGGGTAATATCCTTTTCAACCAATTTTTTGTTTTTCTTGATACGAGCAATTTCACGGGCAAACTTTTTATTTTTCGTTGCTTCGTCACCCCCAAATTGTTGGAAAATATCGGGTCCCATCATAGGGTTTGATGCGGACATCCTGAGTTGCCAAAGTTGCTCTTGGAGTTCATTAACCTGTTCTTTCAAGATTTTATTGTAGTATTTTAATTGTTCATCCGCCATAGTAAGCGACTCAATATCAGAGCCTTGTAGTTCTATTTTTAATTTTAAAAGTTCAAATAAATCATCTTTTTCATACGCTTGCGTAACCTGTTTCATGATTTCGGTTTTTCGGTTACGTTCGGTTTCATCTTGTTCACGGTCGGGGTGAAAAGCCTTTACCAAGTCAGTGTAAATACTACGGGCGGCTTTACTGATATTTTGGGTTTCGGCTTTTGCTTTTTCTTCCCGCTCAATTTGCTTGGCGGTTTTCTTTTGTGATGCTTTTTTGGCTTGTGCTGCCGCTTCTTTTTCTTCCATCTTCTGAGAAATATATTCCTTCATTTTCAGAGGATTACTCACATCGGCATCGTCATCAAAATCTACCCCAAACATTGAACCCATCATGTTTTTCATCATGGTTGCCGTCATGTTTTCGGCTTCGGCATCTATTTCATCAAACGTTTCATCAGAATATTTATCATGGATAGCTTTTAGTTCTTCAAATCCTTCATGGATTAACTCCGTAGCGTGTTCCATGATAAAATCCCTTAATTTCTCTTTTTCCTTTTTCTTGAAAAAAGAATCATCATGGTGTTTATCGAAGATATGGACTAATTCAACAATTTTTTGATTAGTCTGATTTTGCAAAGGCACAATTTCAGTTTGAATCCTAATCATCGTTTCACGAATAAAAGTCTCATCATCCAACAGTTGTTGTTTCAACTGATTGATTTTCTTGACGTTCGTATTGAACTGCTTTTGGAGTTTAGATAAATCTTTACCTACCTTCTGAGTAATAACTAAGGTACTTTGAGGAGTCATAGTAGTATTTTTAAAGGGAACAGAAGAGAATACTTACGCAATTTTACTGCGTAGGTAACTCACTAAGATTTCTAAGCCTTTCTCGAAGTGAACGTTATTAGGAATGACAATATCGGAAGATTTACGGTACGGTTTTACGTATTTCTGAAAGGCAGGTTCAACGTGATTATTCCAACGGTACATAACCTCCTCACGCTCACCATAGCCACGTTCATTGGCATCACGCTTGATACGACGGTCGAGGCGGAGTTTTCTTTTGGCATCAATAAAAACCTTCAAATCTAATAAATCAGCAATTTCTTTGTAGTAAAAAACGAAAAGACCCTCTACCACGATAATCGGTTTGGGTTCAAAAGTTAAGATTTGGGGAACGATGTCAGGGTTATTAAACGTATATTCCTGTTTTTGGAAAGGCATTCCTGAGCGAATCGTCTGAATATCAAGGGCGTATTGGTGTAAATCAAGTGATTTGGGTTCATCAAAATTTATGTACCCGTGAGCGTCCACTTCTTGGTCTTTGCGGTCACGATAGTAGTTGTCTTGTGAGATAAGACAAATTTCATCTTTAGAAAAAGATTTTAGTAATTGATTCAAAAATAAGGTTTTACCCGAAGCACTTCCCCCTGTAATACCGATGATAAATGGACGTTGATTTGGTTTCATGTGATGAAAATAATTTTCGCAAAGGTCGCAAAGAATGTTAAATAAACATGATGGTTTTTGATTAAAGAAGTTTTTTGAGCATAATTTTTAAAATTAATGATTTGTTTAACAAATGTTAGTAGGTGTTTTTTGAGATAAAGTGTATTTTTGTTATAATAATAGAAAACGTTGGTTCTCCTTTCATAAAATTCTTCACTCAGTTTTGCCCAATAATATAGTTTCAAGGGATTAATCAATTCAACTAACTTATTTTCATTTATAATGAAACACTTCGCCAAACTTCCTTTCAGAAGCGTGCTTTTGTGCGTTTTTGGTATTTTATTGATTGTTCAAAATAGTTCTTCGCAGGTAAATTTGACAGGGACAACTTACAGTCAAGATTTCAATACTTTGCCATCAAGTGGTACTGCTACTTGGGCAAATAATACAACTCTGACAGGATGGTATGTTGTAAAAAATAGTGCAGGACAAATAGCATCTATTGGTGTAAATGCAGGTTCTACAACAACTGCAGGATTTTATAGTTTCGGTTCTGCTTCAAGTACAGATAGAGCTATTGGAGTGGCAATTACTAACGCTTACGCCCCTGCAGGAACTGGGGTAGCCTATGGGTTGCGTATTAGGAATCAGACAGGAACTCCTCTTGCGTCAATTACAGTAAGTTATACAGGAGAACAATGGAGAAAGGATAATACAGTAGTCCAAAAACTAACCTTTGCTTATAAAACAGGAAGTAATCTGACAACTATTGACTCAACATCTTTGACAGGTTCTGGCTTTACAGCGAATACAGCTTTAGACTTCTCTTCTCCAATAATAACCTCTGGCGGTGCAGCTTTAGATGGAAATGCACCAGCAAATCGCACGACAATAAGTAATGTAACAATAATTTTTCCAACCCCTGTTGCGGTAGGTCAAGAGATAATGTTAAAATGGTTTGATACTAATGATTCAGGAAATGACCATCAATTAACAATTGATGATGTAAGTATAGCAGTCACTCCTGTCGCTCCAACCTTAACCGCCACCCCCACCACCATCCCCGCCTTCAATTACGTTTCAGGAAACGGACCCTCAACTGCAGGTTCTTATACACTTTCTGGCTCTGTTCTAAGTCCAGCCGATGGAGATATAACCATTACAGCCCCTGCCGACTTTGAAATTTCAAAAACTTCAGCAACTACTGGTTTTGCGGATAATATTTTAGTATCCTACACAGGCGGAGCATTTACAGCTACAACCATTTATGCCCGTTTGAAAGCGGGTTTAGCAATTGGTAATAGTTACGCTGGAAATATTACTCACAGTGGCGGAAGCGTAACAACCCCTCCCACAGTAGCATTGTCGGGTTCAGTTACGTCAGTTGCTCCTCCCGTAATTACTACCACAGGAACTTTATCGACTTTCAATACCGTAATAGGTACGCCTTCGGCTTCACAATCTTACACCGTTGCAGGAAATGATTTGGTAAGTGATATTACAATCACAGCTCCAACTGATTTTGAAATTAAAACGGGTGCGGGTGCTTATGCTAATACCTTAAATCTTACGCCAACTTCTGGAAGTATTCCAACCACCACGATAGATGTACGCCTGAAAGGGACAACAACTGGGTCATTTAATGGTAATCTTGTTCATAGCACTACTAATCTTTCTCCTGATGTTAATGTAGCAGTGAATGGGGTAGTAGGTGCAAATTGTGGTACAATAGTTACGATTGCATCAGTAAGAAGTACTATCCCTGCTCAGCCAAGTTATACAGGAACAGCAGGAACTATTATTGAAGGAAATATTACAGGAATATTTGGAAGTAGTAAGTTTTATGTACAAGATGCTACTGGGGGGATTGCAGTTTTCTTTACTAACGTTGTAACTACCAATGGATTAATGCTTGGGGATAGAGTAAAAATGACGGGAACACCAGTAAGGTTCAATGGAGAAGCACAAATAAACACACTGACATGTATTACTAAAATTTCATCGGGTACAGCTCCTACTCCAATTATTTTTGATGCTAATAATCCACCATCAGGCGTTGATTTGAATAGCTTTTTAACAAATAATGAAGGTAGTTTAATTAAAATCATTTCAGCAAATATTGTTTCAAATGGCACTTTTACGGCTTCAACCAACTATACTACAATTACTTGTAACTCTCAAGGAGGAACTGAAATCCGAGTTGATGGCGGTTCGACTACTTTGATTGGCTCTACTATTCCGTCAGTCACGCAAGATATTACCGCCGTTATCGGTCGTTTTATTAATGCCACAGGTACAGATAAATTACAGATTTTTCCACGTAATGCCGCAGATTTGAGCAATAGTGCAACTACTTGTACTATCTCAGGTGGTTGTGGAGTTACTACTTTTACGGATTCTCCAACGCAATTAGATGTTGTTAACTGGAATATTGAATGGATAGGACATCCCTCTAATGGTCCTTCACAAAGTGGTTCGGGAGATGCAGTGCAAATTGCTAACGCTCAAGGAGTGCTTAACGGTGTAGGAGCAGATATTTACAGTTTGCAAGAAATTTGTCAGTATGATGCTGCCGACCCTACCAATACAACCACAGCTTTTGGAAAATTATTGCAAGGATTGAATAATACTTTTGGTGTGGGTACTTATTCTGGTGAATGTTCATCGGCATTTTCAAACAGCGTGGCTGACCCTAACCCACAACGAGTTTGTGTTATTTACAAAAATAGTGTTATTACAAAAGTATTTTCAAGACCAATGTTTGATGGTTTCACGCCCGCAAGTTATCCACCTACGGGTACACCAAGTCAGTTTTGGGCATCAGGACGTAAGCCTTTTGAATTTATGGCGAAAGTGAACATTAACAATAAAATAGACACGATACTTTTTGTGAATTTACACGCCAAATCTGGCTCGGCAACGGTTGATTACAATCGTCGTAAATTTGACGTTCAAGCGATGTATGATACATTGCAGGCACAGTTTTCAAATAAGAAAGTGATAATTTTGGGTGATTTGAATGATGATGTAGATAGGTCAATTGCCTCCACTTCTACTAACCCAGTGATTAGCTCTTATTCGCCCTT
Organism: Arcicella sp.; assembly: GCA_025454855.1. GTDB lineage: Bacteria > Bacteroidota > Bacteroidia > Cytophagales > Spirosomataceae > Arcicella. The sequence goes on along the minus strand of JALONS010000056.1, from coordinate 7,546 downwards.
TTTATATACTAATCCCAACGAAACACAGTTAAATGGAACACGCCCTAATGCAGATTGGTCGCCAATTTCCAAGACATTGAGCGATGCTTTTTGTGCCAGTACAGCTTCGTTTCCAGATTACATCGACCATCAAATTGTTTCAAACGAAATGGTAGGCACATCAACAGGGTACCGTTATGTACCAGCATCGGTAACAAGTTTCAGACCAGTAGTAGCTAATTATGCAACTACCACCTCTGACCATTATCCAACGATTGCTCGTTTTGAGTACATCACTCCAACTCCCGCAACCATCACAAGCGTAGCCACAGGCAACTGGTCATCACCCACAACTTGGGACTGTAACTGTGTTCCAACCTCTGCAAGTGATGTAGTCATCAATACAGGAAATACCGTTACCGTAGATGCAACCTCACAAGCTAAGTCGCTGAATGTAAAGGGAATACTGAATTGGGTAGCGTCATTCACCCTTTCTTTGGGTATGTAATTATTTTTTCACTCTAAATTTTTAAAAATATGAGAAAGGTTTTATTTAGTTTAGTATTGGTGTTGGTAGGTCTGTTAAGTTATGGGCAAGTTAGGATTTTCGAAGTTTATGGAGGAGGAGGAGCATCTACAGGAACTCCTTCATATACAAAAGACTATGTGGTCTTGTATAATCCTACCTCATCCCCAATTAACTTAGCTGGATGGAGTTTACAGTATAACTCCGCTACCTCGACCACTACTGCTTGGCAACGTTTTATTATTCCTTCTACTGGAATAACCAATATTCCCGCAAATGGTTTTTTCTTAATTGCTGTTGGAGCAGTAGGAACAGTAGGTTCTCCAATATCTCCTACTCCTGACCAAAGCACAACCTCATTGAGTTTAAGTGCTACTGCTGGTAAATTAGCACTTTTTGACGCTACAAATACTGGAGCCATTAGTACTCAATCCCCTTCAGGAAGCACAGGATTGCAAGACTTTGTTGGATACGGAACAACTGCAAATGCTTCTGAGACAAGTCCAGCTCCAGCTCCTGCAAATACTGCTACTTCACTAAGGCGAAATTCAACAGGAAATGATACAAATAACAATTCCATAGATTTTTCTCAAGTTAGCAATCCTGTTCCGTTCAATTCTGTCTCTTCCCCTCTCCCCATCACCCTAATATCATTCAAAGCCAGTTTGAATTCCAGTAATCAAGCAGTGTTGAAATGGGCTACGGCTTCGGAAAAGGATAACCATTACTTTGAAATTGAGCGTAGTAAAAATGCCATTGATTTTGAATCATTAGGAAAAATGAATGGTAAGGGAACATCTGACCTCCGAAACGACTATGCCTTTACGGATGAAACGCCTCTGAAAGGGATTAATTATTATCGGTTAAAACAAGTTGATTTCGACGGAACATTTTCATACACTCGTCCAGAAAGCGTAATTACCGAGGGGGACGGAAGTATTTCCCTTTATCCTAATCCCACGGTTAATGTCTTGAAAATTAATTTTGAAGACCTCGACCAAATAGAAACCGCTACAATTTATAATCAATCGGGTGTGCTGATGAAAAACCTTCAAGGCTCTAAAAGTAGTATTGATATTCAAGAGTTGCCCCAGGGTAAATATATCTTACAAATTCGTTTGGCTGACCAACGGATTATAACCAATTCGTTTGTGAAATTCTAAGCGATAAAAGCATCATTTAACGGAAGGTTTAGGCGGTTCGTCTGAACCTTTTTGTTTGATAAATCCTTGATTATTTGTAGGTTTGAACAGAATCTTAGGCTAAAACATACCTTATGAATTTTATTCGTGCATATCTTCAGTATTTTTTGCTATCGGTACTATTTTACGGTATTTCATTGACGGATGGTTTTTCCCAAAGAAAAATCACGATTAGCTCTCCTTATGAACCTCAGATTATCGGTCGTCAGATTGAAGTTTTTGAAGATAAAACGGCTGAATTGACCTTTGAGGAAGTACACAAACGCTCGGATATTGATGCCCGTTTCACACAAAGTATTCAACCTAATCCTAATTTTGGCGTAACGTCGTCGGTGGTTTGGGCGAGGTTTACGATGCAAAATAAATCTTCCCAAAAACTCTACCTCGAAATCTCAGAGCCTGTTATAGATAGCATTGATATTTACCGAATAGACGTAAACGGACGCATTACCCACAAAAAAGCGGGCGTTTACGTGGGCGTAGCTCGTAGAGATTTCCATACCAACTTTTATTTGTTTGACCTTAATCTTAGTTCCGACCAAACCTGTACGTATTACATCCGTTTTCAGAATTCGTTACCATTACTTTTCCCAATGCGGGTAGCTCCGTTGAAGGTATATTTTGAGGATAACCACGCCAAAGACTTACTACAAGGTATTTATTTAGGTTTGATGTTAGTAATGGCAATTTTCAACTTTTTCATTTATTGGACTGTCCGTAGTAAGGAATACCTTTACTACGTTTTGTATGTACTCTCCTTTGCTTGTTTTTTTGCGTACAATAAAGGTATTGGACACGAGTTCGTTTGGGATAAAGCCTTGTGGTTCAATCGATTTACGCCCATTTTTATCTCTTCTGGTGTGTCGTTTGGGGTATTATTTGCCAACAGTTTTTTAGATGTAAAACAATACTTCCCCCTGTCTATCAAAATCACTCGGGTACTTATTGGTTTAATTATTATTTGTCTGGTTGGCTACTGGGTAGGAATTGGCTCAATTAGCGTTGGTTTACTTCATGTAGTAGCTTTTCTTACGGTAATATACGTTTTGATGATGGCTACTTATATTTGGTTGCAGGGGTCACAATCGGCACTATTTTTCCTAATTGCGTGGTCGGTATTATTGGTGAGTGCTTTAATTTTCATTATGCAGTTATCCAATATTTTACCCAGCGACGATTTTACCAGAAACGCCCTACAAGTTGGTTCTGCTTTAGAAGTAATACTACTTTCGTTTGTATTAGCCAACCGTATCAACACGGATAGAAAGGAAAAAGAACAATATCAAGCGGAGGTAATCAGGCAATTACAGACCAACGAACAAATGCGTAGCCGTATCGCCCGAGATTTGCACGATGATATTGGTTCAACACTGAGTAGTATCGGCATTTTAAGCCAAGTAGTTGAGAATCAGATAGGTGGTAGTACTGATTCTGTCAAAGAAATGGTACGGCGGATTGGCGAAAGCTCGCAAAAAGTTCAGCGTTCCTTGAGTGATATTGTTTGGACAACCAAACAAACCGAAGATAATTTTGATAATGTTTTGGTAAAAATGAAAGAATTTACCTCTGAAATATTAGAAGCAAAGGACATTTTTTACAATTTCAATACCGATACCCTTCCCGACGTAAAACTCTCTCCTTCAAAGCAATACAACTTTTATTTAATTTTCAAAGAAGCCCTCAATAACATCGTAAAATATTCAAAAGCCGACGAAGTAACCATTGACCTCAATCGAAACGAAGAAACCTTAGTCATGACTATTACCGACAATGGTTTCGGGTTTGATGAAAAACAGATAAAATCGGGAAACGGGCTGGGTAATATGCGTAAACGAACCGAGAGTTTGGGAGGAACAATAACAATCACATCGAAAGTAGGCGAAGGCACAAAAATTAATTTAGAAATACCTGTGTAAGTTTTTACTAAAAATCTTTCACCTCATGAAATCCATTTTCAAAGGCAAAGTTTACGCTGATTATTACACTTTTTATCTACAAGATGCCTCTGTAACGCCTAACTACGAGGCACTTGCTAATCCGCAGGATTTTGAAAAAATGATTGCCGTTGGCGAACAAGTCTTGCATATTACAACGGTTCGTTATGACACTGTGCCTGTTAGCATAACGCTTTTTGAGCGTGAACCCCAATTAAAACTTTCTACCTGCAACCGTGCGAATGAAGCAAGTTTACACATCTCTACCCAACTTTTATTGGGAAATGTTATCAGTGGTTTTCAAACTTTGGCTTTGCCCATTAGCATTTATCGAGTTCGGGTTTTGTATAAAAACTTGAAAGCACTCGAGGGAGCTTCTAAAGCTAAAGACCGTTATTCCCTACAACTTTGGCGTGAGGAAACGCTAAGAGAAACGCTTTATTTGAAATAACTTATCTAATCATTTAACACTATGAAATCACTCTCTGGAATTTTTAAAATTGTCAATCTCATCGCCATGATAGGTTGGGCGGTGTTAGTGTTTTTACCGAATTGGTCGCTTGCAGATTCCTTCATCAAAAGTGGGGTGGTGGTTATTTTATCTATTTTTTACCTTTATATTCTGTTTATCCGCAAGAATATTCCTGGCGAAGTTTATCCCAAAGGTAATTTTACAGACTTAGAAGGGGTCATCAATCTTTTCAAAAATCCCAAAGCTATTTTGGGAGGGTGGGTGCATTATTTGGCTTTTGACCTTCTGATTGGTTTATACATCAGAAACCAAGCAAATATTATCGGGATGAGTCATTGGTTACAAATTCCTTGTTTCGTATTGACTTTGATGTTTGGACCAGCGGGTTATTTGCTGTTTTGGATAATGCAATTTTTGATAACGAGTTCTGGCGTTTGATGGTAAAGTTTTGTGTTGAAACATACCTATTAACTTTACTTATTTGCCTGTTTCCGCATTTTCATCAGCTTTTCGGTCAATTCATCTAAAGCAACTTGGGTTAGCTTTTGCATTTCCTTTTTAGAGTAATGCCCCTCTGGTATAATTGTTTCCAATTGATAACCAGTGGTGGTATCTTCTACAAAAACCTTACGGCTCGTTAGGCTTTGCTTCCTTGATGTATGGGTTGCTTTACCATCTCTACTGCCCATATTTGAGCTTTGAAATCCGTATAAAAATTCCTTCGATATGCCAGCCATTGTATTCGTCTTTACGAAAGGTAACATTTTATTGATGACAATGTTATCAGAACTTCCAGCGTATTGATATTTCAAATTGTATTTTTATAGTTTATCCACAAAAAATATAACTAAATAATGAAATGATATTAATTTATATTTAATCTTTAACGGCTGATTTACAGTGTATTACTTTACAAAATGCCTCAAAAACTCCTTTAATTATTTCTCCATTATTTTTTGCCATAAATAGTATTTTTCTAAGATAATCTCCGTACCTTTGCACCCTGATTTTTGTTATTGGTTATAAGTCATTAGTTATTCGTGATTTGCGATATTCTAATTAGAACTTTATAAGAAGAAACTTCCAAATTTTTCTTTTCTGATAACTAATAACCAGTAACTAATAACTAATTACCAAAAATGGAAAATATCCGTAACATTGCCATTATCGCTCACGTTGACCACGGTAAAACTACACTGGTTGATAAAATTATTCATGCTTCAAAGTTGTTTCGTGACAACCAAGAGTTTGGAGATTTAATCCTTGACAACAATGACCTTGAGCGTGAACGTGGTATCACGATTGTATCAAAAAATGTATCTGTTCGCTACAAAGGCGTAAAAATTAATATTATCGATACCCCAGGTCACTCCGACTTTGGCGGTGAAGTAGAGCGTGTATTGAAATTAGCGGATGGTGTTTGTTTGTTGGTGGATGCCTTTGAAGGACCTATGCCACAAACTCGTTTCGTATTATCGAAAGCCATTCAATTAGGATTGAAACCTATCGTTATTATCAATAAAGTAGATAAAGAAAATTGTCGCCCCGACGAAGTTCACGAGCAAGTTTTTGATTTGATGTTCAATCTTGAGGCTACCGAAGACCAGTTGGATTTCCCAACACTTTACGGTTCGTCGAAACAAGGATGGATGAGTACTGACTGGAAACGTAAAACAGAAGATATTACCGAGTTATTGGATATTATTATCGAGACTATTCCACAAGCACCTCAGAATGACGGTAGCCCACAAATGCAAATTACCTCTTTAGATTATTCATCTTTTGTAGGTCGTATTGCTATCGGACGGGTACACAGAGGAACTTTCAAAGAAGGACAGCAAGTAGCTTTGATGAAAGCCGATGGAAGTGTTAAAAAGATGAGAATCAAAGAACTACAAGTTTTTGAAGGATTAGGAAGAGCTAAAGTTACGGAAGTATCATCGGGTGAAATTTGTGCGATGACGGGTATTGAAGATTTTGAAATTGGTGATACCGTTGCCGACGTTGAAAATCCAGAAGCATTGCCACGCATTGCCATTGATGAGCCAACGATGAATATGTTATTTACCATTAACAATTCACCATTCTTTGGAAAAGAAGGAAAGTTTGTTACTTCTCGTCACTTGCGTGACCGTCTTTTCAAAGAAACTGAGAAAAACTTAGCCCTTCGTGTTGTTCCTACTGATTCAGAAGATAAATTTTTAGTGTTTGGTCGTGGTATTCTTCACTTGTCAGTTCTTATCGAAACGATGCGTCGTGAAGGGTATGAATTACAAGTAGGTCAACCACAAGTAATTTTCAAAGAAGGTCCTAACGGAGAACGTTTAGAACCCATTGAAACATTAGTAGTGGATGTTCCAGATGAATCGGCGGGTAAAGTAATTGAATTGGCTACCCAAGGGAAAGGTGAATTATTGATAATGGAACCCAAAGGAGATTTACAACACTTAGAGTTTGATATTCCTTCACGTGGTTTGATTGGTATGCGTTCAAAAGTATTAACTGCTACCTTCGGAGAAGCCATTATGGCACACCGTTTCAAGTCTTACGAACCTTATAAAGGACCTATCGCAGGACGTATCAACGGTTCATTGATTTCAATGAATTCGGGTTCAGTTACGGCTTATGCAGTGGATAAATTACAAGATAGAGGCGTATTTTTCATCGACCCAGGTGAGGAAGTTTACTCAGGAATGGTAGTTGGTGAGCATAATCGCCAGAACGATATTGAAGTAAACCTTCAAAACGCTAAGCAATTGACTAACATGAGAGCATCAGGTACGGATACGAACGTGAAGATTGCTCCGAAAATTCAATTCTCTTTGGAAGAATCTATGGAATACATCCAAAAAGATGAATATTTAGAGGTAACGCCCAAGTCGATTCGTATGCGTAAAATATATTTAGACCCAAGTGTACGTAAACGCATGGAACAAAAGACTGAAATGGCATAATTGTCATTCACGGTTTAAAAAGCTATCAAAAGCCTTCACAGTTTTGTGGAGGCTTTTGTGGTTTTGTGCCTAAACAAATTTATCTTTATTATCTTTGTGTAAGATTTGTAAATGATAAATTTGTGAGTATTAACGAGTAACATAAACGAAACAATGGGCTTATTTGATTTTTTTAAGAAAAAAGAAGTTTTAAACACCGAAGAAAAAGAAACGCTTGATAAAGGACTGGAAAAGACCAAAGAAGGACTTTTTTCTAAATTAAGCCGTGCCGTTGTGGGAAAATCTAAGGTAGATGAAGAGGTTTTGGATGAGTTAGAGGAAATCTTGATTACCTCAGATGTAGGTGTAGATACCACTCTGAAAATCATTAAGCGAATCGAAGAAAGGGTGGCTCGTGATAAATTTATCAATACTACCGAATTAGACGAGATTCTTCGGGATGAAATTGCTGAATTATTAGCCCAAAATAAATCTCAAGA
>JALONS010000055.1 GCA_025454855.1 Arcicella sp. | reverse complement strand
AATGCCGATGAAATTGCGTGCTTTATCTTTGAACCACTCATTCAAGGAGCGGGCGGTATGGTGATGTACGAACCCGATGTACTAAACGAACTCATTAAATTGGCAAAGGATAATCATATCATTACGATTGCTGACGAAATTATGACGGGATTTGGCAGAACGGGTAAACTTTTCGCTACGGATTATATTGAGCAAAAACCCGATATTTTCTGTCTTTCAAAGGGATTGACGGGCGGAGCTATGGCTTTGGGAGTAACGTCGTGTACACAGGCTATTTATGATGCTTTTCTTTCGGAAGACCGTAGAAAAACGCTTTTCCATAGCCATTCTTTTACCGCAAATCCACTGGCTTGCACCGCAGGATTAGCGAGTTTGGATTTGTTACTCACCCAAGAAACTTACGATAAAATATCGAAGATAAATGAGCTACATACCGAATTCAAACAAAGGAATGCTCATTACCCACATATTACGGTAAAAGGGACGATTCTTTCCATAGAAATCCAGACGGAAGAGGGAACTTCCTACTTTAATAACATCAGAGATATTGCTTATAAGTTTTTTATTGAAAAGGGGATTCTGATACGTCCACTCGGAAATATTATTTATTTACTTCCACCCTACTGTATATCAGAAGAGGATTTAAGGTATATTTATCAATGTATTGAGGAATTTATTTATTAGTGAGTTTCGTTAAGATTCTAAGTGAAAAATTGAAAGATTTTTCAACAATAATTCATTTTTTTGAAACCTCCATTTTATACATATCGTTATCTAAGTGCAAGGAATCAATAAATTTGGCACAGAGTAATGTTGATGCGTTTCTTTCTCAAAAACACTTTACTCTGAACAGAAAATCACAATAACCCGTTTTAAAAAATATGTCTCTGACTTCAGAACTCCATATTTCTACAAAATCTCCAAAAATTCAAAATCTTTGGCAAACTGCCCTATCGGAAGGGTTACCGATTGCTCTTTGGCGTTTACCAAAAACTGCTGAAAAACAATTAATCATTGACCTTTCGGGAAGGGCTACTCGTACCAAAATTGATTTAGAGGAATTATCTGCTGGCTTTGCAATGAGTCCTTTTGAAGGACAATCTTTATTTTTAAAAGGTGATTTATATTACCGATTTGATATTAATAATCAAGAAATTGAAGATAATTTGATTGGTAAAACGGCTGAAAAAGAAGTTTTTGAAACTCGCTTTTTAGAAATTTCTGACACCAATGTACCATCAACGAATAAATATTATCACTCAAATCACTCTGAGGAAGAAAAGCATTATGAGTATTACAACGAAATGCTCTTTGCCGAAATGGTTGCTAATGCCATTACTTCTATCGAAAATGGAGAAGTACAGAAGGTGGTACTTTCAAGAACCAAAAATATAACATTACCCGAAACCTTCGAGGTGCTCGAGGCTTTCAATAAACTTTGTACCACTTATCCAAATGCGTTCGTTTCGTTAGTCTATCTACCTGAATATCAATGTTTTTGGCTGGGAGCAACTCCTGAAACGTTAGTAAGCGTTGATAATGAAGGGAAATTTAGAACGATGTCGTTGGCAGGTACGCAGTCGGCAATTGATGAGCATGGTTATACTTTATCGGCAAATGCCATTCGGTGGTCGCACAAAGAAATTGAAGAACAGGCTTTTGTGAGTCGGTATATTATTGAATGTTTCAAGAAAATTCGTTTGAGAGAATACCAAGAAAGTGGACCCAAAACCGTACAAGCAGGGAATTTAATGCACCTCCGCACCGACTACGTAGTTGATACCAAAGAGGTTAATTTTCCTCAATTAGGAACGGTCATGCTGGAACTCCTCCACCCTACTTCTGCCGTTTGCGGAATGCCCAAAATTCCCGCTCTGAAAATCATCGACGAACAGGAAATTCATTCCCGAGAGTTTTACAGTGGTTTTTTAGGGCCTGTCAATATTCAAGGTGAAAGCCATTTGTTCGTCAATCTGCGAACGATGAAAATAGAAGGAAATCAGGCAACTTTTTATGCCGGTTGTGGCATTACGGAGGATTCTAACCCCGTAAAAGAATGGCACGAAACAGAGATGAAAATACAAACATTGATGAAAGTTTTATTGGATGCTTGATGTTCGTTATTAGATGGATGGCGGGCTTGTTTACATTCCGAATGTCACACATCGAATAACAAACATTCCCCTTAGTGTTTCATCGTAAAACCTTCCGATTTTTTCTCGATTTCTCCAATAATCGTCAATTTAATGACATCTATTCTGGCATCGGTCATTTCCATAATTTGGAAGTTAAATGGCTGATAGATAATGGTTTCGTTCAATGCTGGGATGTCCTCATTGATGCTAATAATCATTCCTCCGAGCGTGTCATAATCGCCTTCTGGCAAATTCCAGTCGTATTTATCATTCAGATAATCAATCTCTAACCGCCCAGACAACAAATACGTTTTGTCTTCAATGCGTTTTTCTACGAGGTCTTCATTATCGTCAAATTCATCTTCAATATCCCCAAATATCTGTTCCATCACGTCTTCCATGCTTACCAGACCCGCTGTACTACCAAATTCATCCACTACCAATGCCAATGATTTATGTTCTTTTGAAAACTTGAAAAGTAAATCTTTGGCCGGCATAGCTTCGGGTACAATGGGTATAGGCGTGAGGATTCCTTGTATTTCTTTCGGTTTTTTAAACATTGATAGCGAATGACAATAACCCAACACGTCTTCCATTGTTTCTTTGTAAACCAATACCCTGGAATGACCACTTTCTACAAAAGTTTTCTTCAATTCATCAATGCCTCCCTCAATTTCCATTCCTACAATATCTGTTCTCGGAATCATGCAATCACGTACTCGTACCTGCTTAAATTCGAGGGCGTTATTAAAAATTTTGGTATCTACTTCAGTTTCTTCTTCCGTAGAAGTTTTACGATTGAGATTTTGTAGATAATTGTTCAAATCGGTAAGTCCAAAAGCAGGACGTTCCTCTGAATACTCTAAACGTAACACATTGTTAATAAACCACTTAGACAATCCCACAATAGCCCACACCAAAGGGTACATTAAGGTATAAATAATCAAAATCGGGATGGCCAACACTTCTAAAAATCCATCAGGATTGAGCAGGAATATACTTTTGGGGGTAAATTCGGAAGTAGCTAAAATAATAATCGTACCGATAAAAGAAGCTAATAAACCCGCCACCAAACTACTGGAAACATAATGTTCGATTTGATGGTGTAAATACCCTTCCATGAAAATACCATAAGCTACCAAAGATAAGGTATTACCAATGAGCATCGTTCCAATAAATTTTGAAGGGTTTTTGAGATATTTGGAGATAATTTGCCCCGTGATGACACCTTGTTTGGCTTGTAGCTCAAAGTAAAGTTTATTAGCAGAAACAAATGCCATTTCAACCCCTGAAAAAAAGGCGGAGGCAATAATTGATATGATAATTCCTAATGCTTGTTGGGAGTCCATGCGAAAAGCTATTTTAGCTATGTCAATAATTTTTGATTCTCAAATATACACAAAACCTATTTCTTTCCTTTCAAAAAAGCATCTCTTTCCGCTTTTTTGTCATCCTTTTTGGTTTCGGCAGGTTTATTTTTTTCTTCTTCCTCCAACTTCTTCAACCGAATCTGTTTTGAATATTGAAAATAGAATAAACATCCTGCGGCAAACATTAACCAAGAATAATGATAGAAAATTTTATTCCAGAAGGTAGGTTCAAGCCCTGCGGGTAGCCCTGCACGGAGGTCGAGAATCCAAATTATTAAAAAACCAACCGCTCCAAAAAGGAGAAGAATTTCTTTCCTTGACATATCTTTTATGATTTTATGTGCTAAAAATAATCTTTTTTACAAATTTACACCTTAGTTCATCTACTTGAACAATAAACTACCAAAAGCATTATATTTGTGTCGGAAATATACTAAGTGAAAAGCGATTTGAAAAAGCGAATCAATAAGTTACCTAAAATCAAGCACTAACATTATTCACCTTGTGCCAATCTAAATTGACTGGGTACAATCAAAAATCGTTGTAACCATTATTCAAAATTTTTAGCGTTATTCTTGCTCTTGAACAATATTAAAACTCAATATCATGAAAGATTTACTGCTCAATAAATATCGTTTTTATACCCTAACCACCTCTATTTTATTGATTTGGATGATTTTTTTTGATGTCAATGATATTTTCACTCAAATAAAAATGTACCGAGAGTTGAGTCGTTTGGAAGACGAAAAAAAATACTATGCTCAAAAAATCAAAGAAGTAGAGAAAGAACGTATTGAGGTAATGGGCAACAAAAAATTAGTAGAAAAATTCGCTCGGGAAAAATACCTCATGAAAAAACCAAAGGAAGAAATTTTTGTATTGGTAGATGAAAATAATCAACCCATTGAAAAATAGTGGTTAGAGCTTAGATTTAGGCTTTTATACTTAACCAATTGAGATTTGCCAAAGAAAAAAATTACCTATTCATTTTTCGCAAATCGCTTTTCGCTTGGTACATAAACAGCTAAACCTTAACACCTAACCCCCAAATAAAATGTTGAAAATTCTGTTTGTCTGTACTGGAAATATCTGTCGCTCGCCCATTGCGGAAGAGACATTCCGCCGTGCCGTGAAAGCCAGAAATTTACAAAGAGAAATCCAGTGTGATTCAGCCGCTACTCATGCTTATCATATCGGAGAATTGCCCGACCATCGAACCCGCAAAAATGCTTCCGAACATGGTTTAGAGTTAAGTCATAGATGTAGAAAACTCAATGGTGAAGATTTTTCAGTTTTTGATTATATCGTAGCCATGGATGACTACAACATGGAGAATATTCAAGCTATCAGTTACCGAGCTACGGGTATCAATCAACCCGAAGAAAGTTGTTTTTTGTATCGAAAATTTGACCCCAGCGTAGCTAAAAACACCTTGAAAACACCCGAAGTGCCAGACCCATACTACGGACAAACCACTGACTTTGAGAATGTTTATCAAATAGTAACTCGTTGTGCAGAAAGTTTTTTGGATGAATTGGTGGAGAAGCATGGGTTGTAAAAAATTATTGAGATAACACAATGGCTTATAAGAATTTTACTTTAGAGAAATTAAAAAAAGACTTTGGCATCATCAACCGAAGTCAATCTTTGTTTGAATCTGTTGAGCCAATCCAAGCCAGTAATTGGTTAAAAGAGACCTTAGAAACCTCTCAATTATTGCCCAAACGAAGCGAAAAAGCACGTTCAGAATGGTTTGTTGCTCCTATTTTAATGGAGTTGAAAAAGAGAAACTCAGACTTTTTAACGATTCATTCAGGGGATAACCTCAATGCAGATACAAAATCAGGATTGAACGGAGAGTGTGATTTTATCATTGGCAAAAATACCCATTCTTTCACCATTGATGCTCCACTTTTTGCCGTTGTAGAGGCTAAAAAACAAGACTTTGATTTGGGCATTGCACAATGTGCAGCTCAAATGTTGGGAGCCAAAATTTTTAATGAGAAAGAAAATCAACCACTTTCGGTCATTTATGGGGCTGTTACAACGGCGGATGATTGGTTATTCTTAAAATTAGAAAATAATATACTCATCATTGATAATGAACTTTACCCCTACAAAGAACTATCAACGGTTTTGGGCATCTTACAGAAAATCGTAGATTTATATAAATGAAAGCATTTTTTCTCTTCATATTATTCTTAGGAATTTTTCCACTCGCTTTTTCCCAAAATAAAAACGAAGAAGAAATTTTTACTGCCGTCGAACAACAGGCTGAATTTCCAGGTGGAATGGTAGCTTTAGGTAGATTTCTTTCAAAAAATTCACCTAATTTGATAAAAGAATATAATGCTGGACTGGCTATTGGGAAGATAAATATACAACTTATCATAGAAAAAGATGGGAGTGTATCAAATATAGAAATTTTAAAAAATGTAGGAATGTTTATGGAAACAGAAAGTGATTTTCTACAAAAGCTAAAAATTATTTTTTCAGAAAAATGGAAACCAGCAATGAATGACAAAAAGCACATTAGGTCAAAATTTATAATTCCTCTTCAAATTTGTTTCTGAATAAGTAGTCTATTAATTCCAAAACACTAAAATCAAGCAAAAAACAATAAACACGTGAATAAAAAAGTATTATTAGTCATTTTAGATGGCTGGGGAATTGCCGAAAAAGGCTACGAAGACCGTTCGGCTATTATTGCTGCCAAAACTCCTTTTTATGATTCCTTGATTGAGCAATATCCCAACAGTACGCTCGTAACCTTTGGTCCAGAAGTAGGTTTACCCGAAGGACAATTCGGAAACTCAGAAGTGGGTCACATGAACCTCGGTGCTGGGCGTACCGTGAAACAAAGTTTAGTTCGTTTGAATGAAGCCATCGAACAAGATACTCTTCGTCACGAACCCGTTTTGGTAGAAGCCATTAAATACGCTCAGGACAATCATAAACCTGTTCACTTAATCGGATTAGTCTCTGACGGTGGTGTTCACGCTCATATCAGTCACTTAAAAGCACTGTGTAATGTGCTTAAAGACAATGATTTATCTAACGTATATATTCATGCTTTTACCGATGGACGTGACTGCGACCCTAAGTCGGGCGTAGGCTTTATATCAGATTTACAAGGTTTCTTAAAAACATCGGTCGGACGCATCGCCAGCGTAACTGGACGTTATTACGCCATGGATAGAGACAATCGCTGGGAACGCATCGAGGAAGCGTATGATGTGATGGTTAAGGGCGAAGGCGTACCCGTGTGCGACGAAGGGATTGTGGCACTCATGAAAGAATCTTATGCTGCTGGCGTTACCGATGAATTTATTAAACCCATTGTGGTTACTAAAAATAATGAACCCATTGGCAAAATCAAAGAAGGAGACGTGGTGCTTTGTTTCAACTATCGTACCGACCGCCCACAGGAAATCACAAAGGCACTTACCCAAGAGGATTTCCCTGAAAATGGGATGAAAAAACTCAACATTATGTACCTTACCATGACTAATTATAATAAGTCGTTTACAGGAGTTAATGTTATTTTTGATGATAGTAATCTGCCAAGTACGTTGGGCGAGGTTTTAACCAAAGCGGGTAAAAAACAAATTCGTATTGCAGAAACAGAAAAATATCCACACGTTACTTTCTTTTTCTCGGGCGGACGGAGTGAACCTTTTGAGGGCGAATCAAGAATTCTTTGTAACTCACCGAAGGTCGCTACTTATGATTTACAACCCGAAATGTCCGTTTATGATGTTCGTGATGCCTTAGTGCCTGCCCTCCAAAAAGGCGAAGCCGATTTTGTGTGTCTGAACTTTGCCAATCCTGACATGGTAGGACATACGGGTGATTTCCAAGCCGTTGTAACTGCCTGTGAAGCCGTCGATGAATCCTTGAACGAAGTGGTTTCTGCTGCTATTGGTAATGATTATTCAGTTATTGTATTGGCAGACCACGGTAATGCAGACTACATGACTAACGATGACGGTTCGCCCAATACACAACACAGTTTAAATCTTGTGCCTTGTATCTTGATAGATAAAGATGTAAAATCGGTTCGTGATGGTAAATTGGGTGATATAGCTCCCACCATCTTAGAACTCATGGGCATAGAAAAACCCGTAATCATGACAGGTGAAAGTTTAGTGTAATTTTATGCTGTAAACAATAGCGTTTTTAAAAAAGAATCTGTAATTTTGCAGTCCCAAATAAAAATAATTATGTGGCTGGGCAATCTTGATGTAATAACTTGTTATTAATCAGACCTTTAAGGCTACCGCTGGTAATTTTTTCGGAAAATAAAAGTTAATTTTCAACAGTCAAAAAATTAAAAAATGAACGATTTAATTAAGTTCGTAGAAGCTGAAAATGCTGCACGCCGTGCAGAATTGCCCGAGTTTTCAGCTGGTGATACCATCAATGTACACGTAAAAATCCGTGAAGGTGCTAAAGAGCGTATTCAGGTTTTCCAAGGAACAGTTATCCAACGTCGTAACGCTGGTGCAGGTGAAACATTCACAGTACGTAAAATTTCAAACGGTGTAGGAGTAGAAAGAATTTTCCCTTTACTTTCTCCAAATATTGATAAAATTGAAGTATTGCGTAAAGGTAAAGTTCGTCGTGCAAGATTATTCTATCTACGTGGCAAACAAGGTAAAGCAGCCAAAGTTAAAGAAATGGTTAAGAAGAAAAAATAATCTGTTTCTTCTTCAAAAATATAAAAGTCGCTCTATCCCAAGAGCGACTTTTTTGTTTGGTAGACTTCACAAAAAAAGAGGCAGAAATTCCACCTCTTTTATAGTTTTCAAACCAAAAAATGTTTTTACGATTAAGATTCGCTTTTTCGCAAATCGCCTTTCGCTTAGTATAAATAACCGTTTTTCTCAATTGAAGCCTCCGCAATTCTTCTGCGAGCATCTTTAAGGTTAATAGGTTCTACTTTCGTAAAACGCTTCAAGCCCATCAACATTACTCTCAATTCATCACCTTCGGCAAAACTTGTAATGGCAGCTTTTCCTACATTATTGGCTTTCTCTACCGCCGAATGTAAATAGATGATAGCCGCATCTTTTTGTAACTCACAAGCGGCTTCACCACGTACACCGATAAGTTTCTCCACTCTCAACAAAGTAGATTCTGCCACGTAAAGTTCAATCATCATATCCGCTAAATTCATGATAATTTCTTGCTCCTGCTCAAACTTCATCATAAATTTCTGTAAAGCCGCTCCCGCAATCATCAAGGTTGCTTTTTTCAAATTCTTGATAACTTTCTTCTCTGCTACGAATAAACCTTCTTCTTCCTCCGCTCCGAAATCAGGAATCGACATAATTTCTTTACCAACTGCCATTGCCGCAGGCATTAAATTCAATTCGCCTTTCATCGCACGTTTCACTATCGTTCCCACTGAAAGCAAGCGATTAATTTCATTTGTACCCTCAAAAATTCGGTTGATACGTGAGTCACGGTAAGCTCTGTCCATCGGAGCTTCCGCCGAAAAGCCCATACCACCGTAAATTTGTACCCCTTCATCCACCACAAAATCCAGCACTTCCGAACCGTGTACTTTCATCATCGCACATTCTATCGCAAATTGCTCTACGCCTTTTAATTTTGCCTGTGCTGAGTCCATTCCACCATCTAAAAGGTCTTCAATGGCATCATCAATATTTTGTCCTGCACGATAACACGCTGATTCTGAAGCAAATACTTTCACGGTCATCTCAGCAATTTTGTGTTTGATAGCTCCAAAATTACTGATTGATGTGCCAAATTGCTTGCGTTCGTTTGCATAGTTCACCGCTTGTGAAATTACTCCTTTAGAAGCTCCAATAACGGCTGATGCTAATTTTATACGACCAATATTCAAAATATTTACCGCAATCTTGAAACCTCCTTCACGAGTAAATAATTGATTTTCAACGGGAACTTTACAATCATTGAAGAAAACCTGACGGGTAGACGAGCCTTTGATACCCATTTTACGCTCTTCTTCGTTCATCGTGATTCCACCAAAATCTTTTTCCACGATAAATGCCGTTAAAGATTTATCCGAATCAATTTTGGCAAATACAATGAACAAATCAGCAAAACCACCATTGGTAATCCACATTTTTTGTCCGTTGATGATATAATGTTTGCCATCTTCTGATAAAACAGCTTTTGTTTTTCCTGAATTAGCATCCGAGCCAGAATCTGGTTCTGTTAAGCAATAAGCAGCTTTCCATTCGCCCGAAGCCAATTTTGGTAAATATTTCGATTTTTGTTCTTCGTTTCCGTAATATAGGATTGGTAAAGTACCGATACCTGTATGAGCTGATAAAGCCACCGAAAATGAATGACCTCCACCACAAGCCTCTGCTACCAACATCGAAGTATTGAAATTCATACCAAAACCACCGTATTCCTCTGGAATAGCCGTTCCCAATAATCCTAATTCACCCGCTTTATCCATCAATTCTACCATCAAATCAGTATTTTTGGCATAATCAACTTCATCCAAACGTGGATGCACCTCTGTACGCAGGAAGTCCAAACAAGTTTGAGCTATCATCTGTTGTTCTTCCGTAAATTCTTCTGGAATAAATATTTGCGAAGCGTCAATGTCTTTGATTAAAAACTCGCCTCCTTTGATGGAAGCCTTGCTGTCTGTGAGTGTCATCTTTTTAAATTTTTCAATTATTGTCTTTGACTTTATTTCGTTTTAATAAATTAGTATGCAAGCATAACAAATTTTACGTAAAGATACATAAATAAAAAAATGTTATGCAAGCATAACATTTAAAATATTTTTGAAAACTTATTTACTGGACTAATGACTCTTCTAATAGGTTTTCTGCCTTATAATTAGCGGTATCGTTATTAACGATTTCATTAATTTGTTGCATAATGTGAAAGAATGAATTGAGTTTTTCTTCTCCTATTTTTTCGTAAACGGCATTGTTAAACTGAATTACTCCTTCCCGAGCTAAGTCACGTTTGCGTTTTCCTTCTTCGGTCAAAAATACCTTTACTACACGGCGGTCGTCTTCGTCGGTTTCTCTTCTAATCCATTTTTTATCTTCCAACGATTTCAACATTCTGGTCAAACTTCTTGCTTCTAAGCCTAATGCTGGAGCAATTTTGGTTGCAGGCGTGCCTTTTCGGTCGATATTCAGTAAGACATAACCAATCGCCATTGTCATATCGAAAGGTGCTGCATAAGAATTATACATCCTACTAATGGCGTGCCACCCTGCTTTAATGTGGTAATCTACGGTTTTGTCTGCTTTCATACTGGATTATTATTGGGGATAAAGTATTATGCTTTGCATAACATTGTAAAGATGTCAAATAAAAAATTATTATGCAAGCATACGGTTAAAAAAGAGAATAGATTTTAGATAGTGAATTTCAAAAAAAACTTGAAATAATCTATATATAAAATAGGGGATAGATTTTAGCGTGCTACGCTCTAAAATCTATCCCCTATTATCTATTCTCTTTTATCCTATTTAAAACATTTTCTCTGACCTCTTAAAAGTTACTTTGAAACGTTTTTCATCTTTCACATCTCTGATTTTTACAATGTATTCACCCGGAGAAAGTGGATAAGTTGGCAACAAAATTACTTCATTCTTACTTTTTTGGACGGCATCGCAAGGTACGCCCATTCCCGAAATCGTATTGAGTAGTACATCAGACTCTTTTACGTTATCCATCTTCACTCTAATCATCTCTCCTTCTTCTGAAGTATGCAATGTAACACCGAATGCCTCACCATTGATAGCACTTACTTGCACCGCCATCGGCGAATACACGTGCATATTGCGGTTGGCATCAAATTCAATAATACGGTAGTGATTAATAAATCCGCCTACAGGATTTTCATCCGTAAAAATATGAACGGCTTCTTCAGTGGTTGGTTTTAATTCGGCGATGTCATAAAATTTTTCCAAATCTCTACTTCGCTGAATAATAAATTTACGACTGTTATGCCCTTGTGGAGTTATCCAAGTTAATTGTACGTTTTGTTCGGAGACTGCCAGATTTAGAGCAATCGCTACATTAGTGGTGGTTTGCACACGCCCTTTTAGCGTGGTTTTAGGCGATGCGTTATCGCTCGTCTCTTTTTCTGGACCTTTATTATTCGTAAAAGATTCCAAAAAGCTGAGTTCCGTTTTAGCTTCTGCTAAACTCAGAGAGGTTAGGATGCCTTTGGGTTGTTTGGGTAGGGTAACAAATGCCATGCCCACCAACGACGAACAGGCAACGCCTACGCTCAGAATGCGTTTGTGAAGGTTTTTCATCTGAAAATCTGAAAATATGGTTAAAAATACTTCGGGCGGAAGAGCGGAGATGTGCGTACTTAGATGGGTGCAAATATCATTCCAAAAAGAAAGGAGGTAAATTCGCTTTGAAGCGAACAAGTTACAAAAAATAGGTCTTTGCCAAGCATGACAAAGACCTATTAATCAATAGTATTGTTATGGGAAAAGCTACTTGATTTTGTTTCCCTTCATACGGCGAACTTTAATTTTTAGATTATTCAAAACACTCTTGGAAAGCATGATTCTTACCCGGGGTTTTTTGTAAATAACTAAATATTTATTGCCTTCATAGTCTAATCTGGAAAAAGTAGGACTACCTTGTGTATCTACCAACTGATAAAAAAACTCTCCTTTTTCGCCCGCAACAGGTCCGAAATGAAGGGAATTATCTTCTTTACTTTTCTCAAAAGATAGCAATAAATGTCCCGTTGATTCTTTTTGTAATAATCCTGGCGTTCCTTTCTCTAAAGAAATACGATTGATATAACGACCATTCTTAAAGATTACTTTCCCCGATTTAATATTAGCATCCGAAGAAGGAACTTCACGTTCGAGATAAAGAGGATTATCATTGTAGAATTGAATCCGAGTTAAATCGAGTTCATTTTCTTGGAGTTGGTGCATCAACGAACCCGTCAAATACACATTTTTTTGGCAACTTGCCAGCGAGAACACGCTAAGGATAAGCAAGATTTTTTTCATCGTTTTCAAGTAAGGATATGGGAGCTACCAATCAAAAAATGCTATGTTTGCCCCTCTTGGGCATACTGACACAGCAGAATTTTACGGTTGAGAATATAAAAATAATTAAAAGATAATTGAAATTCCAACTTTTAGTCATTTTATACCGCTTTTTTAACTTTGGTTTATGCTTTCAGGCTTGTTTCCCAAAGATTATGCCAAGTTATCATTTAGATTTAGCCAAGGGGTTTCTCAAATTTATTTTATAGATATAACTATTATAAAAATAATTTCAAAAAATTTTGAAAGTTCAGTACTATTCCATACATTTGTTTCATAAAGCAATCGCCGCACAATAAAACTATTTAAAACTGAATGTATGACGCTTGATGAAGCAAAGCAACATCTTATCCAAGCATGGGGAACATTAGGGTCGAGTTGGGGTGTAAGCCGAACCATGGCACAAGTGCACGCACTCTTGCTGGTGTCGCCAGTACCGATGACAACCGAGGATATTATGGAAGCTCTGCAAATTTCAAGAGGAAACGTTAATATGAATGTGCGAGATTTGATGGATTGGGGTATTGTACGAAAAGTGTTGAAACCTGGTGAAAGAAAAGAGTTTTTTGAGGCAGAGAAAGATGTATGGAAAGTGGGAATGCAAGTAGCCAAAGAACGCAAGAAACGTGAATTAGAGCCTATTATCAGGGCTTTAGAGCAAGTTTCAACCATTGAAGCTGATATTACAGACCCCGATGTTAAACAATTTGCAGAGACGGTTGAAAATTTGAAAAAATTTGCCGTTAATGCCGATAGAACTTTAGAAACAATCATCAAAACGGATGAAAATTGGTTTTGGGGAAGTTTCTTCAAGCTATTCAAATGACAAGGTATTTCCTAAACCGTTAGGAACAAAAATAAAAACCGATACCACTATTATTAAATTAATCCTTACTTTGTGACGTTTCAAATAAAAGACTCATTTTGGGTCTTTTATTTATTTTATATAATTTCAATATTTATTGAAATTATAATTATTACTTTATTTATTAAGTTTAAAATATTTATTTTTATAATAGAATTTATAGAAAATATTTTATTATTAGGAAAATTAAAAATAATATATCATTTAAAATAAATGTAATACTCACTGATATTAACAACTTATATATGGGTGCTTATTGCTTAAATTTATCGTTAATGGAATAAATAACAAAAAATAGCACATTTAATGTTTCTCTATCTATATTTAAGTATAAGCTATAATTCAACATACCATGTATAAATCAAAGCTATACTGGATACTCCAATTATCTTGTTGGGGTATCTACGTAACTTACGCAGCTTTAGGTATCTTCTACTATCAACCCAATGCTTTTGCGGTATTAAGTGCAGCCTTACTTAATTTTATTCTGTTAGTTTTAGGCACGCATTCTTACCGTTTGGTAGTTCGTGCTTGGAATATTGAATCATTGTCTTGGTATCATTTTTTAGTTTATCCAGTTATTGGTAATTTATTAATAACCTCTTTGTTGTGTGTGTTTAACGCATATTTCTTAAATTTTGGTAAAATATTTTCTCCGAACCATGATTCTGAAATTTGGTATTATTTTCTACAATTTTTAGATACTTTTAGGTTTTTGATGCCTTGGTTTATCTTTTATCATGGTGTAAAATTTGCTAAAAAGGCTATCAAAAATGAGCGTGATAAAATTGAAGCTCAGATGCAGTTGAAAGTAGCAGCCTTAGATAATTTGAAAAATCAACTAAATCCTCATTTTCTATTCAATTCCTTAAATAGTATTCGTTCGCTTACGCTAACAGACCCCAAAATGGCGAGAGAAGCCACCACTAAATTGTCAGATTTATTACGAATTTCACTTACCTATACCGATAACCAATACACTACGCTCCAAGAAGAGCTTAAATTGGTCAAGGATTATTTATCGCTTGAAAAAATACGGTTTGAAGAGCGTCTAAATTATAGAGTTGATATCAACAAAGAACTTTTGAATGCATTGGTACCTCCAATGTCTTTACAATTACTGGCTGAAAATGCTGTAAAACACGGAGTAAGTAAAGTTAAAAATGGAGGTGAAATTTCTGTGTTTGCTCAGAAGAAGGGAGATTTTATCATTTTTGGAGTAAAAAATACTGGCACATTGTCTATGTCAAATGGTAAACATCATCATCGAAAAGGCATCGGGTTAGACAATCTACAAAAGCGACTACAACTTAATTACGGAGAAGAAAATGGATTTAAAATTTTTACAGAAAATAATTTAGTAATTTCTGAAATTTGCATTCCTCTAAGAATGAATTGAGAATGTATGGGTAAAAAGTGTACTTTTCCGTAAAAGTAACGTATATAGTAAGTTACCACTTGGTAAAAAAAAGAAATTATAAAAAAATATTTAGTGTAAAATGGTCTGAAATTTGCTATATTAGCGGAGAAATACTGGATTTTTTTAAAATTTAATCCATTTTTTCTAAAGTAACATTGCTGTACATCATTATACTTATTGAGTAGGTAAAGTTCAGAAACCATTCCCTGATTGGTTCACAGGTGTTGAATCATATTGTTAAATTTTGAAAATTAAGTTACACAGATATGGCAAATAGAAAACCCTATTCACCCCGAGCTGGTAACCGCCACTATCAAGACTTGTCCCCTGTAAAGCAAATGACTAAGAAAATTAAAGCCATCTTGGTAGATGACGAAAGGTTGGCTCGCCAAGAACTGAAGTATTTATTACAAGAATATCAAGATATTCAAATCATTGATGAAGCGGAAAACGTAGATGAAGCACTGGAAAAAATCCATCGCCTTCAACCAGACCTAATTTTCTTGGATATTGAAATGCCTGAGAAAAATGGATTTGATTTATTAAATGATTTAGAGTACGTTCCAAAAGTTGTTTTTGTAACAGCTTATAATCAATATGCCATCCAAGCCTTTGAATCAGAGGCAATGGATTATTTATTGAAACCCATGAAATCAGACCGTTTGGCGAGAACCATCGAGAAAGTGAGATCTGATATTCAACAGCACCGTATTACGGAAGCAGTAGCCGAAGGCAGGCTTCCAGCTCAGAAACGTATATTCTTGAAAGACGGAGAAAAATGTTATTTTGTACGTTTGACGGAGATATACATGATTGAGTCGGTAGGGAATTATTGTCGTTTCCATTTTGGAAATAGTCGTCCGATGATTCACCGTTCTTTAAATAAAATTCAGGAACGCTTAGACCCACATATTTTCTTTAGAGCGAACCGTCAGCAAATTATCAATACTGAATACATTGCTGATATAGAATCTTACTACAAAGGTGGGATGAAAGTGGTACTTACCAACGGCATAGAGTTAGAAATCTCAACTCGTAACTCCGTAGCATTCAAAGAGATGATGGGAATGTAATCAACATCTTTTCTCCGTGATATATTATCAAAAAAGCCTTCAAATCTGACATTTGAAGGCTTTTTTGATTCTGCATTGGATTGATTTTTTCTTACTTTAATCATCAATATTTAACGCTACATCAATTCTTAAAAAAAACTAACATTGAAATAATATGTTTATCATTAGCTTTCGGCAAATATGTACTTTCTCTTGTTTAATTATCTTATGATAACTATTTTTAAAATAAATATCTGCACAGATATTCTTTTGGGCTTAACAGTGGCGGCTGTTAAGCCTTTTTTATTTGTTTCTCAGATTTTCTAAAATTAATGCCACGTATTATCTTTGCTCTATGCGTATTCTGACATTCCTCTATACACTTTGGGCTGCCTTCTGGTTTGTTTTCCTATTCTTATTATTGTTTCCATTTTTTTGGTTGTTTCTACAAAAATCAGAATGGAAACCCAAAGCTCATTACTTGAACCGCTTGTGGGGTAAAATCTTCTTTCCTATTATCGGTATTCCGTTTGATATTCAATACGAATTTGAACCCGACGAAAAAAAGCCCTACGTTTTTTGTGCGAATCATTTTTCGTATGCAGATATTGCCGCTATGGGGTTAATCATTAAAAACTACTATGCTTTTGTGGGGAAGGCTTCCATTAAAGGAGTTCCGCTGTTTGGGTATATGTTTGCCAAATTGCATATTCAAGTGGATAGGAATGATAAAAATAGTAGAGCAACGTCACTGACTCGTTCCATAAAAGCCTTACAAAGTGGAAGAAGTATTATGATTTTTCCAGAAGGAGGTATTAAATCTACTAATTTTCCGCAGATGTACTTGCCTTTGAAAGATGGAGGTTTTTCGATGGCGATTCAACAACAAGTACCCATCGTGCCGATTTCATTGCTGAATAATTATAAAATCATGCACGATAATGAGTTTGCGGTATATCCACAAACGCTAAGAGCCATCGTACATAAACCCATTGAAACCACAGGGATGACTCAAGACGACGTTGAGACCCTCAAACAAACCTTTTATGATATAGTACAAGGTGCCTTGAATAAATACGAGGCATCTACGAAGCAATAGGTTTTCTTACCGTTCAATAGTTTTTGTAACCTATTAGCCTATAATCTCTTTTCAGAATCAAGAAGTCATCATTATTTTGTGGCATTAAATTTAAACCCAAGTAAGAAGATGTTTAAAATTTAGTTTTTAATTAAAAAGGGAATCGGTTTGTTATCTTATAAACGACGAAATTTATTAGATATGCAAACTTGTTACGAAG
>JALONS010000323.1 GCA_025454855.1 Arcicella sp. | reverse complement strand
TGATTGATGATACCTTGATGATATTTATCGGGAAGATTTAATACTAATCCCACACCAAATAAATAGATAATTAAGAAAACCTTTTGGTTCAACGGAATGTATTCGGTTTTGTATTTTTTGATGAATAGAATAATAAAAATGTAAATTCCTAAAATGAGTAATATTGCCACTAAGAATCCAGAATATTGCTTGTAAAACAGAATTAAAAAATTAAAATCATTCAATTCATAGCCTTTTAAATCGTGTAAACTCGCTATTTCATTTAGCTTTATCAATATTTTTTGACTTGGTTCCTGCTCAAATGCTTTGTTTAAATAGTAAAGCGTTTTTAAGTAGTCTCCCTTTTTTTCTTTGATAGAAGCTAATTTTAAAAAATAATTGGCTGATGGATTCTTAATTTTATTTTCGTATTGTTCAAAAATAACTTCGGCTGCCTCAAAATTTGAGGTCTTGTACAAAGAATCAGCTTTTTTTAAACTATTTACATCACTCTGACTATTAGCGAGTTGCAGTAAGCTAAGAAAGAAAATAAAAAAAAATATGATTTTTTTTAGATAGTATGCTTGCATTATGTTCTTTAAAATCGTAGTTTTGCACCGCAATTAAGGAAAACAATACGACAAAAACAAAGAACTTTTTGTTAGTTTTCTCAAAAGCAAATGATTCCGTAGCTCAGTTGGTAGAGCAATACACTTTTAATGTATGGGTCCTGGGTTCGAGTCCCAGCGGGATCACGAAGGTTATCGTTGATAACTTTCCTTTCGTGCCAGAGTGCACATTTTATATATACAAACTTCGGTTTGATGATTCCGTAGCTCAGTTGGTAGAGCAATACACTTTTAATGTATGGGTCCTGGGTTCGAGTCCCAGCGGGATCACAAAAAAGGCTCTTTGTAATTAACAAAGAGCCTTTTTTTATTTGCTTAATTTTGCCCATTCTGCGGCTTTCGCTAAGGCTATTTTATCTTTTGTACGAGCTTTGACCCAGTCACTTAAAAATTTATAAGATGATTTATCAGTTTTTTTATCCACTAAATTTGATAAAATGGTTATTGCTTTTGTTGGTTGATTCTCTCTGAAATAAGCATTTGACTCTTCTCTCCACAATCTTCCGTCGATTGATTTCTTGTCTACGCCAAGTTTCCCAAGATTAGTTCGTACTTTATTAATTTTTGCAACCGAATATCGCATTCCTCTGCTACTGTATAGTGAATACATGATGATATTTTCGGCGGTTTGTTTTACTAATTTTGGGTCGTACTTGCCGCTAAATTCTTTTAAATTATCTATCATATACTCAAAGATATCATTCTCATCATCTATGATTATTTTCTGCAATACCAAGAAGTTTGTATTGTTGCTATACTTATTCTTGGGTGTTTTTTGTGCATAAGCATTCATGGCAGATATACTACTCACGGTATCTCGCATTATTCGAGCTATCATACCATAATCAATCAAGAAATTAGCTTCACGATTGCCACTTTGAAAGCTGGCTTTGTACGCTGCTGTACGTTGCTTAGGATTCAAGGCACGAGTTGCTGCATCAATGAGAACCTGTGCTGAGTTTAAATTCTCTCCTAAGATTGAAATGTGCATTAGATTAACCTCTTTGTCAAAAAACAATAAAGTAGGCGTAGAAGCAATCCAGATGCCCTGTTTATTAAGAAAAGTTGCTCCCTCTGGACTCGTAATGTCTAATTTGTACGATACAAAATTTTGGTTGTAAAAATTACCGACCTGCGGAAGTTCAAAAGTTGGTTTGAAAGCATTACATACATGACAACTGGGAGCATAGACCTCTAAAAAGACAGGTTTGTTCTGTGCCATTGCCATATTAAATACAGTCCTAAGGTTACCACCTTGTAAAAATGCCGTTCCTTTCTGTGCAAAACTGTAAATGGTTATACACTGAAAAAAAATGACAAATAATAAGATTTTTTTCATCTTCATTTTATTAGTTTTAATATTAACGTATTTGATGGGTTTAAGAATTATAGCCAAAAAAATATGCCAATTTTATATTTCAAAATTGGCATTAACAATCTTTAACAACTATTTTCCCTGTTCGGCAGCTTTCATTTCTTCTTGTAAGTCTTTGGTAAGTGTTCTGCAAAGGTTTTCGATACTTTTCGCCATTTTTTCGTCACCAGTAGCATTTAAAAGTGTATCACTTACGCTTCCCATTACTTCAATGTAAAAGCGTTTCATTTCAAACACATCCATGTCTTTTGTCCAAAGTGGAAGTGCCAGAAGTCCTTTATGGTAGTGGTCCCAAACACCAATAAAAATGGATTTTGTTTCTTCAATACCTTCATTGGGGTTTTCAGTGGCTGACCACGATATTTGTTCTGGAATGTTTTGGTCGTCTAATTGTATGCTAAAATTGATTTCTGATTGTTTCATTTGTGTTACCACGATACATTTTCTCTTTACAATGTGAGAAGTGATTTGCGAAAGCGTGAACTAATAAATTGGTTGAAATTAGTCACTGATTTGATGCCATTTTGCAAATCACTGTTGGTTGAGTGTAAAAGATACAATGTACCGATGTTTCGTTAATTAATATGTTTTAAGCCACAAAATTAAAGGTTTATTTTCATTAAGATTAGTAAAAGATAAATATTAACTTTGCACCCCATTTTACGAATTCTATATTTTCAGGGAATGACTTATCAAGAAACTATCGATTATTTATATCAATTACTACCCGTTTTTCATCGAGAGGGGAAAAAAGCATATAAAGCTAATCTTGACAATACGTTGGCTATTTGTGACCATCTCCAAAATCCCCACAAAAAATTTAAGTCTATTCATGTGGCTGGTACAAATGGGAAAGGAAGCACGTCTCACTTTTTGGCTTCAATTTTGCAAGCTGCTGGATATAAGACAGGATTATATACTTCTCCACATTTAAAATCCTTTACTGAGAGGGTAAAGATTAACGGTCAACAGATTCCTGAGAGTAAAGTGATAGAATTTGTCGAAAATCATAAGAATTTTATTGAAACGCTTCAGCCTTCATTTTTTGAATTAACAGTTGGATTAGCTTTCAAATATTTTGCCGAGGAGGAAGTGGATATTGCCGTTATTGAGGTAGGCTTGGGCGGGAGGTTAGATTCTACCAATATCATTACTCCAGAGTTATCCGTCATCACCAATATTTCATTTGACCATACCGATATTTTAGGTGATACACTTCCTAAAATAGCCTCTGAAAAAGCGGGTATTATCAAGCCTAAAACTCCAGTAGTGATTAGTCAAACACAAGATGAAATAACTCAAGTTTTTAAAGCTAAAGCAACCGATGAGAATGCTCCAATTTATTTTGCTGATGAATATTACAGCGTAGAAAGTTGCAATATAGTGAATGATTTATTGCGAATAGAGATTCGAGAAATTGAAGCTAATTCTGAATTTATCGTTGAATCTCAACTAATTGGTAATTATCAAAGTAAGAATATTATTGGTGTTTTGAAAGCGGTTGATATTTTGAATGAACTTAATTATGGCATTGATAAAACTGCTATTTTGGCAGGTCTATCCAATGTGATAAATCTAACGACACTAAAGGGAAGATGGCAAGTTTTACAAGATTCCCCGAAGATGGTTTGTGACATTGGGCATAATATTGGTGGAATAATAGAAAATCTAAGCAATATTAAAAACTATGAATATCAACAACTTTGGATGATTTTAGGTTTTGTCAGTGATAAAGATATTGATGGAATCCTGTCAATATTACCCCCCAAAGCTAATTATGTTTTTTGTCAATCAAATACTCCACGAGCATTAAAAGTGGAAGATTTAGCAGCCTTAGCAAAACAAAAAAATCTTACAGGGGACATCATTAATAATGTAAATGAAGCTATCGACTTTGTAGTTCAACGAGCGGAGAAAAATGATTTTATATATGTTGGTGGCAGTACTTTCGTAGTAGCAGAAATAAATAAGCTGTAACTATCAACTCAATATTTTTAAGTCTATTTTGCTTAAAAATATTTCCGTTAATCGCACTCCAAATAATATTTGCCCAAATTGTATTTTTCGGAAATAGAATTTGATTAATAAACGAAGACTTAACAATCGGCTGAGAATTAATTAAATTCGTAATCCTGTACAATAAAAATAAAATAACGGATTCTCAGAGCCTTCAAAAGATTTTAAAAATATAGTTTTGGGAAGAAATTGTAGTAAAATTTGTGTTTTAATAGTAGAGAAATATAAAATAAAAGCACAATTTTTATAACTATATGATTATCAACGACTTACAAATGTTGCTAATCATATCTATATTTTATGAGTTAAGTGAAGAATTTATAGTAAAATAAGAAATGGAATAGTATATTTGTTTGACTAAAAAAATTAGTTTTTAGTAATGATAATATGGGTAGAAAAAAAGCAAACAGATTTCTTCAAAACGTATCTAATGAAAATGTTTTGCAGGAAGAAAAACCACTTTTTAAGAATATTAAAGGCAATTGGAATCAGTTGTTTTTTAAAAATACTAATCCAATTGTAGTAGAGATAGGCTGCGGGAAGGGGGAATATACAGTGGGTTTAGCAAGACTTTTCCCAGAACTTAATTTTGTGGGTCTTGATATAAAAGGAGATAGGATAGCGGTTGGGAGTAAAATTGCCTTACAAGAAAACCTAACAAACGTTGGGTTTCTAAGAATCAAAGCACATGATATTTGTCAATTTTTCGGAGAAAACGAAGTCCAAGAAATTTGGATAACTTTTCCTGACCCTCACCATTTACAGAGTGGCATCAAACGGCGATTAACAAATGAAAGGTTTTTAGAAGAATACAAGAAAATTTTGAAGCCAAAGGGACTCATTCATCTTAAAACTGATAGTGAAGATTTTTTTGATTATTCTGTTGAGTCTTTGAAAAGTTTTGGCGTTGAAAATTTAACTTCGAC
>JALONS010000322.1 GCA_025454855.1 Arcicella sp. | reverse complement strand
ACTGGCTTTTAAATCAACGGTTTTGCCTGCACAGAATACGGCAGAATCTGTTGGGGCGATGGTGGTGGGGATTTTATCGACTTTTAACACAAAATCAGGTGATGTGCCTTCGCATTTGCCGTTGGTTACTTTTAGTTTGTACGTGCCTGCTTGGGTGAGGTTAAAATAGCCATAAGCTCCATTTGGTAATATACCCTTGCCATCACTGAAAAATTGTCCATCTTTAGATAAAAAATAAACATTTTTAGATGAATACTCAGAGAGCCTTTGATGAAGAGGATAATTTTCCCCATCACAAATTAATGCCGATGTAGGATTATAGAAACTCACATTAATTTTCCCTAATTCAACTTTATAAGGTGATGAAACCACTGTGCAACCACCTTTGTAAGTAGTTTCCAATTGATATGTTCCTGTTTGGGTAGCTTGTAAAGTGCTTGATGAATCTTGTTTTAGAGAGACTCCATCTTTTATCCATTTATATACTGTTTCACGACCATAGGGACCTAAATTATTGTAAGATTGTAATGCCGTTGTATCCTTACATGTACTTATCGTAATCAAATTTGTTGGTGAAGAATAACCCATACCAGATACATCTTGGAAAAGTCTTTTAGAAAATTGAACTTTAACCGTATCTGTTTTTACTAAACACTCGCTTCCATCAGGGAAAATAGCTTTTCCAATACCATAGTAGTTTCCAGATTCTTTATTTTCCTCTAAATCAAGATAATAGCCATATTGATTATTCCATTTTCGTATGGATTTACCATCTTTATAAACTAAACCATCACCAAGTTTATAATTAGGGCTACCGTTAAATGCTAATTTAAAAAAGGCAGAACTTCCCTCACATAATTGTAAATTATTATTTTGTAAATATGTTTCCCCTCTGATATAATCTCTGTATTTAATATTGATTGATTTTGAAATACTCTCACAGTCTCCATAAACTGATTTTAAAAAATATGTTCCTTCTCCTTGTAATGAATACGAACTAAGGTCATATCTGTTAGCGGCTTCGTAAACTAATACTCCATTTTTAAATAATTGACGTTTAGCAAATGGTACTTGACCAGATTCAAAATTAAATTTTTGATTATTGCATAATGTGTAAACTTGTTGGTTGTTTATTTCAATTGGTGAAACTGAATTTATCCCAAAATAAAAAATTGCATTGAGATTAGCTGGTTTTTTGACTTTTACTGTGTCAGATAGTACCGTACAAGTCCCTTCTTTGGCTTCCACTTGGTAATCACCTTCTTGGACGTTTGATAAAAAAGAATTTGTAGCATTAGCAATAAACGCCCCGTTCTTTTTCCAACGATAATTTGTTTTATCTTGTGGGAAATAAACAAATAAGGTTGTAGGTTTACCAACACATAATTCAGTTCTACTTGTATCTTGAACATTAGGTTTTGGGATTTTTCCTAATTCTATTTTTACGGGTTGGCTTTCGTAGAGGCAGGTTTTATTTATGTCAGAAGTAAATTTTTCTTTAAATTTTATCGAATAACTACCATTTTTAGTAACTGTCAGGTTAGATTTGGTAGCATCTTTTATTTCTTTACCGTCTAATGTCCATTGAAAACTATCTGTGTCTATGAAAGTTGATAGCTTAGCAGAGTCACACAGAATAGAATTTGTAGAAATGATAGATGATGTATTATTGTAAACAACGTAGTTTCCATAAGAATAAAAATAAGGTTCGGATATTACAGTTGTTTGTTCTGGGTCGTCAGCAACAATTCTAATTCTAATTAAGTGGTCAAAATATTTAGTGATTTTTAATGTAATGGGGCTTTTTTCAGTTAATACGTCAGGTTGTATATTTTGAGAAAAAATATCATTTGCTCTAAGAATATACACTTTAAATTTTGTTCCTTGTTTGAAATTTCCTTTCGTTGTAAAAGGAATGGAAATATCCTGTCCGTAACACATTTTTACTTTTGATAGGTCTTCTATCTCAATGCTTTTGCAATCTGCTACTTTTTTAATTGTAACATTGATATTTTGAGAAGAAGGACAGCTTTTATCTTTGGGGGTAAAAAAACTCACATCACCTGTTACTTTGTAAATGCCAACGTCTTTACTACCAAAATTCTTTACTTGGTTTTCTGTATATACACCAGAAGAATTTTGAATAGAAAATCCTTCCGCCACCTCCGTAGAATCCGTCAATCTCCCACTTTTAGGCTCAATCAATAAAGTGCCACCCTCACAAACCGAAATCTCCTTCGGCACGGTAAAAGCTACGGGGTCTTTGATGTTTACGTCAGTCGTGAGCGTTGTTTTGTTATCAATCGTAACGGTATAAACGCCTCGGTTTTTCCAGTTTACGTTTTTGATGTTGGGTTTTTGTTGGGTGGAGGTAAAACCATTCGGTCCTTTCCATGCGTAGGCTGTCCCGCCCGTAGCCGAGAGTTCGAGCGTCAGGTTTTGGTTCCCACACAAAGGAGCGTTGGAAGAAATGGTTTGTGAAAATGTGGTGTAGCTAATCAGTAAGCAAAGGCTAATAGTTACGTAGAGTGTTTTCATTTTAATTGTGAAATAATGATTGTGTTACAAAGAAAGAGGATTTGGTGGGTTTGGCAAGTGATGAGGGAGAAAAATTTGTCGTAAAAACGGAAGTCATCTTTCAAAAAGATAACTTCCGTAAATTTCTGTGAAGGCTAAAAGTAGGTATGAATAAGAAAGTATTTCAAAAATTAGCTATTTTCGTATTAGTAAGAATGGAATTCGCCCTTCAAAAGGACGAATTTCGTATATCCGTACAGTACATATCCATAAAATTCTACTAATCATTTAATCCTAATGAAAACCAATATAGAACTTCTACAACCAGATAGTTTTTATCACATCTACAACAGAGGAATCAACGGCGAAAATATTTTTAAGGAAGAACGGAATTACTCCTATTTTCTACAACGTTATGCCCACTACATTGAACCATTTGCTGAAACGTATGCCTATTGTTTACTAAAAAATCACTTTCATATCTTGATTAAAACTCGCACTGAAAATGATATTAGAGCATTTCTGTCAGAGCAACCAACACTTCAAAAAGAGGGTATTTTATTACCCAAACATCATAATAAGACGATTGAATGGATTTATGGTAATTCTTTTGCCAGCTTTTTTAAAAGCTATGCCATTGCTATAAATAATGCCTATAACCGAACTGGAAGCCTTTTTGAAGAGTCTTTTCGTAGAATTTTAGTAGATAATGATGATTATTTTACGAAGCTAATTTACTATATTCATTACAATCCACAAAAGCATGGATTTGTGAAAGATTTTAGAGAAT
Source organism: Arcicella sp. (assembly GCA_025454855.1). GTDB lineage: Bacteria > Bacteroidota > Bacteroidia > Cytophagales > Spirosomataceae > Arcicella. The sequence goes on along the minus strand of JALONS010000322.1, from coordinate 5,157 downwards.
ATCCCCATTCGTCTTATCATTCTCATCTGCATACTGCACTAACTAAATTGAAAAGAGATGACGTTATCAATTGGTTCGGAGATAGGAACGAATTTGAGAGATTTCATGTAGGAAGCCCAAACTTGGATAATTTAGACAAATTCATAATAGAATTTGAATGAGACTCAGATAAACGGAAGTCGTCCTTTTGAAGGACGACTGGATTACACTCACTCATCATGGCGTAGGCAGCGTCGAAAACGTTTTCGGCATTGGGTTTTGAGAAATAATCACCGTCTGAACTATATGCTGGACGGTGCGGAACTGCTGCTAAACAAACGGGTTTTGAGTCGAGATAACGATAGGCATTTTGGTCGTCTAATACGTGTTGCATCATGTAGGCAGAGCCTCCGCCTGGCATATCTTCATCCGCAAAAATCACTCGATTGGTCTTTTTGATAGACTCCACAATACGGTGTGACACATCAAAAGGTAAAAGCGTTTGCACATCAATCACTTCTACGGAAATATCCATTTCTTCTAATTGTCGGGCGGCTTCCATTACAATTCTACACATCGAACCGTAAGTAACAATCGTAATATCACGTCCTTCTCTGATAATCTCTGGTACACCCAAAGGTACACGCACATCGTGGAGGTTGTTGGGTAGTTTTTCCTTTAGACGATAACCATTCAAACATTCTATCACGATGGCGGGGTCATCGGAATTCATGAGCGTATTGTACATTCCTGCGGCTTGGGTCATGTTGCGTGGTACGCACAGATGCACGCCCCTGAGACCACCCAATAAAACCGCCATTGGTGAACCTGAGTGCCAAATCCCCTCTAAACGATGCCCACGAGTACGAATGATTAAAGGAGCTTTTTGTCCGCCTACGGTACGATAATGCAAACAAGCCAAATCATCCGAGAGGGTAGCGAATGGATATAAAATATAATCTAAATACTGAATTTCAATAATAGGGCGGAGTCCACGCATAGCCGCCCCAATGCCCTGCCCTACGATGGTCATTTCACGAATACCCGTATCGGTAATGCGTAATTCACCGTGTTTTTCTTGGAGCCCCGCAAGGGTTTGATTTACATCACCAATTTTTCCTACGTCCTCACCCAAAATAAAAATTCGGGGATTGGTAGAGAATAAGTGGTCGAAGTTTTTATTTAGTATTTCACGTCCGTCAATGCTCTGAGCGTCAGCATCATACTGAGGTTCAACGGCTTGAACTTTCAAGGGTGATTCATCCGAAATACTGAACTGATAAGAATCAAAACGCTCGTAATTTAGCGTTGCTGTTTTTGCTAACCATTCTCTTAGTCCCTGTTTGGCAGGTGATTCTTCAAAGCGTAAAGCACGCAATACTTTTCTTACGGCTACTACATTTTCGTGGTGAATGGGGTTGATTGCCTTCCGTAATTCTTCGGCGATGGCTTTTACTTCCGCTCCGTTTTGAGTTTCGGCGGCTGCCTGATACATCAAGGAAAGAGCATCTTCACGCTCTGGTTTTACAGAGTCTGCGTAAGCCTGCCATGCCTCTTTCTGACATCTTCTGGCATCCTTAATGCACTGGTTATCAATTTCTTGGAGTTCTTCGTCGGTAGCTAAACCTTCATTGATAATCCATTCTCTAAATTTGAGATTACAGTCAAAATCAACTTCAAATTGTAGTCTCTCCGCAGATTTATAACGTTCGTGCGAGCCAGAAGCGGAATGCCCTTGTTGTTGTGTAACCTCCTCCACGTGAATCAACGAAGGAATATGATATTCACGGGCAAGGTTGGCAGCTTTTTGATAGGCTTCCATCAAAGCCACGTAGTCCCAGGCTTTTACGGTTATAATTTCCAAACCTGCTCCATCTTCGTTGCGTTGATAGCCTGCTAAGGATTTCGAGATGGAAGATTTAGTAGTTTGGTATTCGGAAGGAACAGAAATTCCGTAACCATCATCCCAAACCGACATCACCAACGGAATTTGTAAAACACCAGCGGCATTGATACACTCCAAAAACATTCCTTCGGAGGTGGAGGCATCGCCAATGGTTGAAAAACAAACTTCATTACCACCACGAGTGAATTTCTCGGAAGTTTCCTGTAAATCAGGCAAATGACGGTACAGTTTAGACGCATACGCCAAACCAACTGCCCGAGGCATCTGCCCTGCCGTAGATGACACACCACCCGCCGAATTATATAACTGAGTCTGGTCGAGCCATTGTCCGTCTTTATCCAACCACCGAGTAGCGTGGTGATTATTCATAGTTCGCCCGCCCGTGTGAGGGTCAAAAGCAATATCTGGATGCCCGTACAGTTGGGAAAAATACTGTGTCCAGGTCATATCACCTACTGCTGCCACAATGGTTTGGTCACGGTAATATCCCGAAACGAAATCTCCTGCTTTCATGGAGCGAGCAAGGGCTATTTGACAAAGTTCCTTGCCGTCGCCATAAATCCCAAATTTGGCTCGACCCGCAAAAACTTCTTTTCTCACCAAAAGGCTACATTCTCGGCTCATCCGAGCAAGATGATAATCCGCCAAGACAGAAGCTCGGCTAAATACGAAAGTTTCAGATAGTAGTGCGTTTTCCAATGGGCTTTTATTTCGATGTTCGATGTTTGATGTTTAGGTTTCTCATGTAAGAATTCGGGTGATTTCCCGAACATCGAACATCGAACTCCGAACATCAAGCCTTCAAAAATACAAAAATTTAATTAGTACAACAAATAAATTAGGGGCTGGTATGTAGGGTTTTGAGGTTTGAGACAATAGATTCTAACACTTTCATAACGTTGAAATAACCCTTAAAGTTTTCTGCCTAATCCCTAATCCTTCAACCCTTAACCCCTAAAATCCGATTGTTAATGATTTGTTAAAGATTGGCAAAGATTTTGCAAAACTTTTCGGAGCATTTACTTTTGTTTTGTAAAACTATCAAGAGTGATAAGTTATGAATGATATGTGGTAGATTTGGGAGAATATTCTATTGTTATTTTCTCACAGAAACTTGTCAAACAAATGAGTTATTTTTGATAATTTCTAAAACAGTTTTAATTCATTACAGTGTAATTTTGTGTTGAGAAACTATCCATTATTCTCTATTCATTATTCACTAAAAAAGGTATCATAAACAATAAAAAAAATCAAAAATTAGCCATGAAAAAATTACTTTTCGTATTCGCATTCTTATTTGTAGCTACTTTCGCTAACGCACAAGGTGTTATCAAATTCAAAACTGAAGCACACGATTTCGGTAAAATTGAAGAAGGAACACAAGCTACTTACACATTTGAATTTACTAATACAGGTACTGCACCCGTAGTAATTTCAAACGCACAAGCATCTTGCGGTTGTACTACTCCTGAGTGGACAAAAGAACCCGTAATGCCTGGTAAATCTGGTAAAGTAACGGCTTCGTTCAATTCACAGGGTCGTCCAGGAAATTTCTCAAAAACTGTTACAGTGGTGAGTAATTCAGAAACACCACAAATTACATTATCAATCAAAGGAGAAGTTAATCCTAAAGCAGCCGTAGCAGAGAAATCTGCTGAACCAGCTGCTCCAGCTGCTACCGTTACTAAAACTGCTCCAGCCGCTGCTGCTCCAGCTGCCGCTCCAGTAAAATCAGCAGTTAAGAAAAAATCAGGAAAATAATATTCAATTTTCCATAAAAAATCCCCACAGACGAATGGTGTTTGTGGGGATTTTTGTTTTACCGAAGATTTGAGTAAATTTATACGGAGTGAAAAGCGTATTGCCGATGTTAATAATACTCAGCAGCTCAGAGTCGATGGAATATACTCAGCCTATTTAGGTAAAAGCAATAGGCTGTAAATGGGTGATTATACCAATTTTAAAGATTTGATGCGTATTTTACGGAAGTTGTCGTTCAATATTCTTTTAAAATCAGTGTTATTAGATATTTAATTTTTCGTAAATCTATTTTCGCTTTATAAAACAATTTAAAGACAATCAACAATCAGATGAAAAAGATACTCACTTTCGGATTGATGCTCATGAGTTTTCAAATAACTTTTGGTCAGCAGAATGTTCAAAAGAAAATTCAAACGCAACTAATTATGGCTGAAAACGGCTCAGTCATTGAGTTAGAAGAAGGAACGTTTTCTTTTACCAATAGTCTTTCGATGGAAGATAAAAAAAACGTTATCATTCGTGGGAAAGGCATGGATAAAACCATTCTGAGTTTTAAAGGACAAACCGAAGGAGCGGAGGGGTTAAGAGTATCCAACGCCGAGAATATCACGATTGAAAACATGACACTTCAAGACTCGAAAGGTGATTTAGTCAAAACGATGAATGTAAAAGGAATCACATTCAGAAATGTAAAAGTGGAATGGACAGGTAAACCATCCGAAAAAAACGGAGGATATGGATTATACCCCGTTCAGTGTCAGGAAGTTGTGATTGATGGATGCGAAGCCATCGGAGCATCTGATGCGGGCATATACGTGGGGCAGTCTAAAAATATTGAGGTAAAAAACTCAAAAGCTCATCACAATGTAGCGGGTATCGAGATAGAAAACTCACTTTATGCCAGCGTTCACGACTGCGAAACCTACGAAAATACGGGTGGACTTTTAGTATTTGATTTACCCGATTTAGTTCAGAAAAAAGGCGGTTTTTGTAAAGTTTATGATAACTACATCCATGATAACAACTACCCCAACTTTGCCCCCAAAGGCAATATTGTTGCCAGCGTACCCGACGGAACGGGTATTTTATTATTAGCCTCCAACAACGTGGAGGTGTTTCAGAATAGAATTATCAATAATAAAAGCATCGGTACGGGCATTATTAGTTATTTCATGACTGAAAAACCCATCAACGATAAAGAATATTACCCTTATCCAACTGCCATCAGTATTCATGACAATGAGTTTCAGCGTGAACGAACTCGCCCTACCAGCAGAGGACGCATGGGCTTGATGTTTCGGTTTAAATTAAAATTTGGGAAAGACGTACCACATATTCTTTACGATGGTATCATTGATCCACAAAGTATTGATAGTCAGGGAAATGTATTAGCCGATAAAAAGATTTGTATCAAGAATAATAAAAATGAGAGTTTTGTAAACATTGATGCTGAACACGATTTTAAAGGAGTATCTCGTGATGCGAGCAAACATAATTGTACGCTTGAACCT
>JALONS010000054.1 GCA_025454855.1 Arcicella sp. | reverse complement strand
TAATACATAGAACCTATACGAGAATAAGCAAACCCTTTCCACCAATAAGCCCAAGCCTTGAGTGTTTTTTTCTTAACGTCTGCATCACCCGAGAATTTGATTGGGTCAACCAATTCCAATAAGGCATTACAAGAGTTATTCAAGGAATACATATATGCCCATTCGTAGAATGTAGCATTTTGTCCTGCATTTGAGTTTACGTTGATAGAGCGAACAAAAGGAATCTGTTGGTTTGGACTACTTGGATTCAATACTTTTGTACCATTATCAAGTGTAACCACATCTGGGCATGAAATCTGATTGGCAAATTGATTGGCTGCTTCGATGCTAATTACATCTCCCATGAGTTCATGATAACCAATAGCTCCAGCCCAAAAACGACCGAGAACCCCATCAAAAAACTTCAATTCTCTAAAGCCATTATTATACGTTGAACCCAATGCAAGGCTCAATATTCCTTGTTCTGTTTGAGCACTCGCAGGAGAGGGTGCATTGGGATTTTTAATATCCAATTGGTCTTGACACGCCACTAAGGTCGTTGCTAAGATACTGATACTGATATATTTTTTTAATTTATTCATTTTGTCTGTCATTAAATCTGTGAAAATGGGTTAAAAACCAAAATTTAATCCTACTTGATAAGAACGCAAGTTTGGCATTGTGTTATGGTCTGTTCCTCTATCCCATGCTGAATTGTCTGTTCCTGAACTAATTTCTGGGTCGAAGCCTGTATATTTAGTAAAGGTCAATAGATTACGTCCAGAAAGCACCAATTGCAAACGTTTGAATGCTTTTAAGTTAAATGCTCTGGCTAAATCAATCCCAATTTGAATATTTCTCAAACGTACAAATGAGGCATCTTCATAGAAATAATCTTTTGTTCCGTTAGCCTGACGTTGTGCATAAACACCACGATAGAAAGCCGTCCAAGCTCCTGTTTGTCCATTAATGGTTAAAGGAACTGAGTAATCGGCATGAATACCGTCACGATACATCCACTGCTTGGTTTGGTTATAAATGTTACTTCCTTGAACCCAGTCAAACTGGAAACCAAATGTTAAATATCCTTTGAAGGTAAAATCATTGATAAATGACATATTAAAATCTGGATTAGGGTCTCCAAAACTATATCTATCAGCTGTAAAGTAAGGTTGCTTAGTAGTTTTATTCACCACAAATCCATTACTGGCTACTTCATACAAAGACTGTTGATTTTCAGGAATCTCAAGGGTTCCATCTGGTTTTCTCCATTGTAAATCACGAAGTGCTTTGAAACCATACAATTGACCAATTTTTTCTCCTGCTTTCAGTACATAGTTTGTACTACCTGCACTTGAAATAATAACAATCTCGCCATTACCAATCACTGATGTGATTTCAGAAGTTTGTTTACTGAAATTAATGGTAGTGTTCCAAGTGAAATTCTTACTTCTGAACGCCATTGCACTAATTTGGGCTTGAATACCGTTTGAACCCATTCCGAAAGCATTAGTTCTCACTCTACCAACACCCGTTGAAGGTGCGGCATCTGCACTCCAAATAGCTCCATCGGTTGAGCGATTCCAATAAGTAGCCGACAGACGAATATCATTCAGTACATTTACATTTTTTGAAAGATTCAATGATAAATCAGTTCCTATTTCAAATTCTTTTGATACTTCCACATTCAAATCTTCATTGGCTAATGAAGTTGGGTAAGAGAAAGCATTGGATGTACCAATTACAGAAGTTTGCAAGGTAATGTATCTGTCAAATGGTCTTGGTTGGATACCTGCCTCACCGTAAGCTGCTCTAATTTTGAAATCAGATAATGTATTGGCAATCGCTCCATTTTTCCAAAAATTCATCGATGAGAATCTTACATAAGCATCTCCACGAGGGAAAGTAAATGGTTTTGAACCAGCCCCAAACGCCGAAGAATAATCCGTACGGAATCCTCCAGAAATACCCGCAATCTCACCGTACTCAATTCTTTGATTTACTAAGTAACCATACGATACGAAAGGCTCTACGTAAGTTCCTAAAGGACCATTAGTGGTAGCTGATGTTCCCCATGCACGAGTAAATTGTTGAGTTCCTTGTGCAGGCGTGAAAGGACGGTAAGTAGGCAAACCGAATTGATAAGTTACGTATTGGTCTCTGGTCTGCTTACGCCAATCAAATGCTAATTGCGTTGAAGTAGTAATAGGAATACTCATATTAAAATCCTTCATAAAATCAGTCTTGATAGTAGCTGAAGCTAATAAGTTTTGAGCAACCTGAGTAATACTAAAATTATTAATCTCTCCAGTACGGTCAGTTCCATAATTCCCAGACAAATAGTAGTTTGATGGAAGGGCTGCGATATTCGGATTCAATGTCTGATTATCATATCTTGATATATCTTCGTCTCTCTGATAATTTATCCCATATTTCACGTCTAAATCAACAAATTTATTTAGCTCATAAGCAAGACTTAAATTTTGAATTACATCAACTTTATTACCATTACGAGTAGTATATTGTTGGAAAAAACGAGGGGCAAAACTATTTACACCCACGGCAGCACCCAAGAACGCAGGAAAATCTCCATTTGGTAATGGGTCTTCATAATTGGCAAATGGACGAGTATTGTTCAAGGCGTAGATAATCGTTCTATCGTTAGACTTCAACGTATTACGAGTATATACTAACTGCGTTGTACTTCTAAACTTTAATTTCGGAGCTAATTCAGTTCCAAGATTAACGCTCAAGTTCGTTCTGCTGAAATCACCGTTATTGATTACGTTACTCTCCTGAAAGTTATTAGAAATCGAAAAAAGGTAGTCAGTTTTGTCTTTCCCTCCTGTAATTGAAATACTATTATTGTATGTATTAGCTGGTACAAAGAAGAAATTGTAATGGTCATAATACTTCAAATTCCTATTATAAGGCTTGTTCATGTTACTATTTACATCAAGTGCATCATAGATAACATCACCATTGTACAAACCAGTATTAGGGTCTTGTACCAAAATAGGGTTGCCAGTACCACCACTTAAAACATTATTGTTGGCATCTGTACCAAGTGCATGGAGTTCAGATTTTTTAACTCCCCAATATTCAAATAAGCATTATTTGAAACACTCGAAGAAAAATCAATATTCATTTGTCCGCTTTTACCTTTTTTGGTAAATAACTGAATAACACCATTTGCTCCTTGAGCCCCCATAAATGGTAGCAGAAGCCGCCCCTTGTACAACCTCAATACGGTCAATAATACTCAGGTCTATTGAATTCAAATCTGTTGAAGCCACTTGTACCCCATCAATCATAATCATAGGGTTCGTTCCTCGGTTGATGGTATTGATACCTCTTAAAACAATATTGGTTCCTGCACCAGGTGTTCCATTTTTAGAAGTAATCTGAGCACCCGCTATTTTACCAACTAAGGCTTGGTCAACCGAAGCCGTTGGAGCTTGTGGAAGGGCTTTTGATGAAATAGACTCCACCGCAAAAGCCAATTTAGCTTTGTTGGTAGCTACCCCCACACCCGTCACAACAATTTCAGATAATTGTCTAATATCAGTTCCCATCTTGACATTAATGACTGATTGGCTACCAACGCTAACCTCCTCTGAGGTCATTCCAATAAATTAGAATTGTAATTTTACTGAAGCTCCATCTGGAACTGCAATTGAGTAGTTTCCTGATGCGTCTGTTTGAACACCTGTATTGGTATTCTTTACACGGACTGAAACCCCGGGAAGACCTGTGCCGTCTTCGGCTGAGGTTACTTTACCAGTTACTTTTCTATCTTGTGCAAACATATTTGCACAAAAAGTAAACATAACAAGTAAAATGATGAGTAATTGTTTCTTCATATACTTTAATAATTAAGGTTAAAAATTGTTAAATGATTAATATACTAATTATTTGTAAAAATAATTTTTTTGTACTTAACAAACAATATAATAGCAATATAATATTTGGGCTTGTCGCTAAAATAAGGAATTTAATAGCAAAAAATAACGATTATGTAGAATATAATATGGATTCAGGAAAAGAAAAAAGAAGGGAATATACTTAGATAACAGCAAAATTTTAACCATAATTAAGTATAATATACCAAATAAAATACTAAACTGATATAGTTTAGATATAGTCTTAGAAATATTCTTTTCTCTATTCAAAAATAAGTAGCTCGTACCCATGTTATTTTTTAGTTTTTTACAAAAAACACTATTTGATGGATGATAAATTGTATTATTCTCATAGTTAGCATACTAATATTCTGTTTCAATACTATTCAAAAGTAATTATTAAACAAAAAAAGCAAACCAAAATTGGTTTGCTTTTTTTGTTTAATAAAATCGAAAGAATGTTAATTACTGATAACCTTCGTTTTGAACTAAATTTTTATTTGCATCAGTCTCACGAAGTGGAATTGGGAAGATTAATTTTGGCGAATTAAAAGTCCATGTTCTGGTACCATTACCATTTCTTTTAGTAATGGTTTGTCTGTTACGCTTAATATCATGAATCCAGTGTCCTTCAAAAGCTAATTCAAATCTTCTTTCCTTTAAGATAGTAGCTAAATCCATCGTTGTATATAATTTGGCTCCTGCTCTTTCACGCAAGCGATTAATATCAGCTAAAGGAGTGGTTCCTATTGGCGTGCCACCAGCACGGAGATTACCTTCTGCACGAGTTAAATACATTTCTGCTAAACGAATCAATGGAATATTTCCGATTCTTCTCGCCCATTTAGCCGTAAAAATATCCCCTGATTCATAAAAGAAATTTCCTCTTTCATCTGAAACATCATAAGAATTCAAATGCTGTTCATTAACATAAATATCCCCCCGTCCTTGATATTCAGAAGAAGCAAAGAAAGTATTTAGCTCATTCACAAAATCTTGGTCTGTTCCTTGCGTAGCAAAAATATCTTCTGTTGAATTTGTTCTATTATTAAATGCTAAATCAAACGTTTCGGTGAGGGTATAATTACCCGAAGAAATAACCCTATGTGCCGCCTGACGGGCCGCATCATAATTACCTTGCATTAGATAAACTCTTGACAATAAAGCTGCTGCAGTAGCTTTGTTAGCAAAAAAACCATTTTTCGCTGGTAATAATGACTCAGCACTGGTAAGGTCTGCAATTACTGCTTGATATACTTCAGCTACGGTATTACGTTTCACAAAACTTGCATCCGTAATTTTAGCAGTTGGTATTGTCATAATGGGTACACCTAAGTTAGAGGCAGCGTTTCCATCTTGAAATGTTTTAGCATAAATTCTAACTAATTCAAAGTGCATCCAAGCACGAATTAATTTTGCTTCGCCTTCAAATCGTGATTTTTTAGCAGCATCTACTACGCCTAAATTTGCTAAAACAGTATTGGCAGTATTGATAGTACGGTAACTATCCAACCAAGTAGCTTCAGCTTGGTTGTTATCTCTGAGCATACTTTTCTCAAATATTTCCCCCGGAGCAACAAATGTACCTGCCCACTCTACATCTCCATTATCAGCCATCAATTCAGCATCACGCTGCATATTTCCTCCCAAAACATCTCCGTCAGTCATAGAATCATAAGCTCCCGTTAAGATTGCTTCTACGTCTGATGATGTTTTTACGGCTGAGATAGCATCCACATCATCTACGGGTTTCACATCTAATTTATTGGCACAGCTTGATAGTATTAAACTAAAAGCTACTGCATATATGAATTTATTATTTATTTTCATTGTATGTAATATCTATGTTAATGATTTGTTTTTCAGACTTTTAAGGACTAAAAACCAAGATTTAAACCAACAGTGATTGTTTTGGGTTGTGGTGCTGAATAGAAATCGTTACCAGCGGCAACACCCGTCAAATAATCCGTATTTACTTCAGGGTCCCATCCTGTATATTTGGTGAATGTCAATAAATTGTTAGCCGTTGCATAAATTCTCAATCGACTCAATTTCAATTTATCCGTAATACTTTTGGGGAAAGCATAACCTAATGTTACGGTTTTCAAACGTGTATAGCTGGCATCTTCTAAGTAACGTGATGATTCAGCTGTACCATTACCACCTACATAACGTGCTTGAGGAACGTTTGTGATATCACCTGGTTTTCTCCATCTGTTTAATTGGTCAAGCGTTTGGTTATCATAAAAATCTCCGTTGGCTGACATAAATTTACCAGCTCCGTTATACACATCATTACCATAAACACCTTGGAATGTTACACTCAAATCAATGCCTTTGTAACTAAAATCATTGGTAATACCACCAATCCAAAGCGGATTAGGATTTCCGATGGGTACAAATGCTGCCTGATTTACATCATTAGTTTTAGTTTTATCGAATGAACCATCTGCTTTGGTAGTGTTCAAATAATAAAGAGCATCACCATTAGCCGGATCAACTCCTGCATATTCAGGACCTACAAAAACACTGAGTGGCTGTCCCTCTACGGCTCTGTTCAAGAAACCACCCGTAATCACTTGCCCTTGAAGATTCAAAATTTTGTTTTTGTTCGTTGCTGCATTAATTGAAGCTCTCCAAGTTAAATCACCAAATTTATTATCTGTTCTTACGATAAATTCCCAGCCTTTGTTTTCCAATTCACCCACATTTTTTAATTGTCTTGAAAAACCACTCGTCCCCGGAACGTTCACATCTAATAATAAATCAGTCGTATATTTCGAGTAATAATCTACTTCAAAGCTCAAACGATTATTAAATAAACCTACTTCTAAACCAATATCAGTTTGGGCTGTTTTCTCCCATTTCAAATCTGGGTTTTCTAATTGGAATTGTCTTTGTCCGGGAGTTCCAGCATAACCTTCGGCTGTATACAAACCTAAACTTGGGAAGTTAGCAATCTCAGCATTACCTGTAAAACCATAACTACCACGAATTTTCAACAAACTAATCTGACGAATATCCTTGATGAAACTTTCTTCTGAGAGAATCCAACCTACCGAAGCAGATGGGAAGAAACCATAACGATTATTAGCTCCGAAACGAGAAGAACCATCAACACGTCCACTCAAACCTATTAGATATTTATTATCAAACTTGTAATTAACTCTTGAGAAATACGACAAGAAAGTAAATCTTCTTTCAAATGAATTAGCATCTGCTTTGGTAGCAGCCGAAGCAATTGTCTTGTAAGAATCAGAAGGTAACTGACGACCCACCGCATCGATAGCTGTTCTGTCAGACTGCTGATAACTCATACCGAGTACTGCATTCAAATCATGCTTTTGGTCAAATACTTGATTGTAGGTAAAGAAACTGTTCGTGTTAAAATTGTAAGTATTTGCTACACTTTTAATGGCTTCACCATTGCCAGCATTCACTGAATTTCTAACGGTTTTCTTACCATTGTATTGGTCATCATTTCTCAATAACATATCAAAACCATATTCTGTACGGAATGACAAGGCAGGAAGTATATTCCATTGCCCATATACATTACCAATAGTACGATATACCTCAGTAGTATTATTGGTATTAGCAATACTTACCAATGGATTGTAATATTGTGTAACATCAGCACCGTTGTAAGTATCAGTAAAATCTCCTGTGCGTGGGTCAATCACTGGTGACATTGGAGCTAATGCAATAATCTGCATCGGTGTTGAGAAAGCATTATCATTCGATAAACGTGTGTTTAATGTACGTGCCAAACTGGCGTTTACCCCAATCGTCAGTTTATCCGTTGCTTTATGGTCAAGGTTCAAACGAGTACTTAAACGTTCAAAAGCATTTTTTACGATGATACCATCTTGTTTACTGTAAGAACCCGAAGCATAAAACTTCGTTTTGTCTGTACCACCGTTGATACTCAAATCAAGTTGGTTAATACTTCCTTTTCTTAAAACTTGGTCTTCCCAAACGGTATTAGTGTAATTTGGAGAGGTGGGGTCTGCCCATCTTGCTCTTTCACCTACTGCATAACGAGTAAAACGAGTTTCACCACCTGCTAAAGAAAAACCTGCATTGGCACGGGCTTCCTTGAATAACTCTACATACTGGGCTGTATTCAAGAATTGGCGACGACCCGTTGGTTCACTGGTTCCTGTAAAATAGTTAAGACTAAAATTTGTTTTTCCTGCCTTACCTCTTTTGGTAGTAATTTGTACCACCCCATTAGACCCTCTCGCTCCATAAATAGCAGCGGCAGAAGCATCTTTCGAAATGTCAATTGATTCAACATCATTAAAATTTATATCCGCTAATGGGTTAGGACTGTTAGTAGTAAAATTAGAAGTCATTGGAATACCATCAATTACGTACAATGGTTCATTACCTGCTGAAACCGATGATGCACCACGAATACGCATTTTGATACCCTGACCAACTTTACCGTTACCTGATTCAACAAAAACCCCTGCGGCACGTCCTTGAATAGCTTGCTCTGTTGTTAGCACTGGTAGGTTCTCGATGGCTTTGGCATTAATTTGAGCTACATTACCCGTCAAGTTTGTTTTTTTCTGAGTACCATAACCTACTACCACTACTTCGCCTAATGAATTATCACTTTCCACAAGAGAAATGTTGATAACACTCTGAGAACCAACCTCAAAAGATTGAGTCAAAAAACCAACAGAACGCACCTCAATTGATGCTTTACCCGATGGTACATTAATTGCGTAACTTCCAGTGGCATCGGTAGAAGTACCTTTATTTGTTCCTTTTACCTGTACACTCACACCTGGTAGTGGCGAGCCATCAACCGCAGACACCACTTTCCCTGTAATTCGACGGTCTTGAGCAAGCATACTCAGAGAACAGCCAAAAAACAATAATAGACTGAATAATAAACGTTTGTTCATGAAAATTTAGTTTTGTGTTTAAATTTTAATTGTGGTACTAAAAAAACTATTTTATCTTAAAAAAAGATACTATTAATAAAAAACAAGTTTCTTTTTGGAGCAAAAACAGCATTTTTTTTTCAAAAATAAGTTTTCAAAGTTAAAAACTGTTTGCTACAAAGTCAAAAAACAAGTGTGATAAAGTCAAATGTAATACAATTCTTAAATAGATTTTGTAGATAAGGAGAGGATTTTTGTCAAATTTAATTCCTTGGTGTATTCGTACCCAACTTTGAAAATATTTTTGGCTTTTCTTATGTCGTATGGGTCAAACATTTTTAATTCTGGAGGTTCTATCACAAAATTACACTTTGGAAATCTATTTCTTGAGTTATTGTTTATCGCCAAATATAAGGCTTTTTGTACTACTGATGCCATTGATTTTGGGACTTGGTTGATTCCGTAGGGATTACAATGACTTCCAAGAATAAAATCATACTGTTTTTCGATGGGTTCTACGGGCATATTGTTGAGTACACCACCATCAACTAATGTTTTTCCATCAAATACGATGGGTTCAAATAACCCCGGTATTGAACATGAAGCCATAGTTGGTTTTAATAGTTCGCCCGAAGAGAAATACACTGTTTCACCAGCGTACAAATCGGTTGCGTTTACCGTTAAAGGAATTTTTAATCTTTCAAAAGAATTATGTGGAATATATTTTAGATATACATTTTCGGCACGTTGCATTCTTAATAAACCAGCACCGTTCCAAGCGGGTCTCATGGCTCTGAGCGTACTCGATGAAACCACAATCTCAAAAATATGGTCGGGTGAATATCCTGCGGCAAACATTGCACCTACTATTGACCCAGCACTACACCCCGATATTCCTGAAATTTTAACATTTTGTTCTTGGAGTGCTTTTAAAACGCCTAAATGAGCAATTCCTCTAACTCCTCCTCCTGATAATACAAGTCCTACCTTCATAACAATAGTTTTTAATAACGATACAATGCTAAATTGGCTTGAAAGTGAACAACTCAAATTATTTTGAAAACTAAATACTTTATACTAATGTTGCAAATGTTTAGCAATATATAACATTAACATTCCATATTCAATCTTCTTTATGAACTTATATTCAATTGATTCTGGTTTTTTTAAGTTAGACGGCGGTGCTATGTTTGGGGTTGTTCCCAAAAGTTTTTGGCAAAAATCAATTCCTGCGGATGACTTAAATTTGTGTTCTTGGGCGATGCGTTGCCTTTTAATTGAAGATGAAAATCGGCTCATACTGATTGATACAGGCATGGGAGATAAACAAGATGCCAAATGGCAAGGATATTACTATCGTCATGGAGAGGGCGACTTAATACAATCAATCCGATCAAAGGGTTTTCATGAAAACGAAGTGACCGACGTTATTTTAAGTCATCTTCATTTCGACCACTGCGGAGGAGCAGTAAAATGGAACAGCGACCGTACTAAATTTGAAATGACTTTTCCGAACGCTAAATACTGGACTCACTCTGAGCATTTCAATAGTGCCATTCAACCCAATCCACGAGAAAAAACTACTTTTTTCAAAGAAAATATCCTACCCATTCAAGAAGCGAATCAGCTATTTTTCATTGATACCTTTGAACAAAATCCATTCAAAAATATCGAAATTCTTACGGCTGATGGACATACCGAAAAAATGTTAATGCCCAAAATACATTTCCAAAACCATGAAATACTTTTTATTGCTGATACCATTCCATCGCACGCTCATATTCCTGTGCCTTATGTGATGGGCTATGATATACGCCCGTTACAAACGATGACAGAAAAACAAGATTTGCTGAGCAGAGCCGCTGATAATGAATGGATTATTTTCTTCGACCACGACCCTTTTTACGACTGTGCTACGGTTAAGAAAACGGAAAAAGGATTCGCCATTCAAGAAAAAGGGAAATTAACAGATATACTAAATTAGGCTTCAAATAGTTGTTCGTATTTCGATATCCGATTATACTAATCATCAAAACAGCTTAATACCCTAAATCTATAACATTGAGCTACCTGATATTGCTAACGTCTTTTCCAAAATTGCCAATTCTTCTTCTCTTTTTTCTCATAAAAACACGCATTGGGCAACGTGGGGGGCTTATTGAAAATCGGTACTGACAGACCAAAATATAAATCTATACCACGTGGTTTGCTGATATTCAAAAAGCTCCCTAAATTATCCGTACCTATAAAAAGAGGTCCCAGTCGGGCTGCTAAACCAAAAGTAAACGTATTGTAATTATCCAAGAGGGCAAAAGGAACACCCACTTCAATCCATTTGCTTTCCCATCTCGGCGTTACCGAAAGCGATGATGGCATCTTCATACCGATTGATTGATTACCCCTTAAACTTTGTACTAATAGTCCATTCACATAAAACTTATCTTTAATATGATAATCGGCGTTTATTTGTAGAGACGTTGGTAAACCAGCCGTAAAATTATTCCTACTGGTAGCATCGTTGAGTCCTACTGTGTTATTTATTCTATTAAAAGCATCGTCTAACCCATCAATTGCCCGTACATCGGCAGCTCTAAATTCAACATTATTGATGTCCACATCCCAATTTTTGATATAATTAGGATTATTGTAATTGATTCCTCCAATATCTAAAATTGATACGCCAATCTTAAACTCATATTTATTTTTACTGGGGTCTAATTTCTGAACACCTTTCTCACGGTAAGCAAATTTTCGAATATCAGGACGGTATTCATAAACTATCCCTAAGTCTAATCCCCAGCCACTCCCAGCCGACTGATTGCCAAAGAGCCAACCCAACGATGCTCTTGTGTTTTCGTAAGCCTGTTCGTTGGTGTAACCATAATCAGCTTTCAAATAATCAATTCTTACAATTTGTCTGTTTGGTTCGGCGGGGTCATCCACAATGGTGTATCGTGAGTCTTTGATAAGTAAGTGGGCATTATAAATCCCTACAACTCTCTTGACGGTTATTCCTACTTTTACAAAATCTTCATCTTCATCTTTGATAACTTGTCCATACGAGAAACCCAGTTCTGCATAACTATTGATATTAAGGTTTGTTCCAGCCAATGGTAAAGTCTGATTTTTAACTAAAAGTGTATCGGTACCCAAACGAATGGTATTTGCCAAAGCATAGGAAGCATCCGTAAAATTGACGGCTGTTCGGATACGGGTCAGTACTCCCACAGAATGCTTATGATTGATGGTATATAGAAATGAAGGGCCTCTTAAATCATCGAGTAAGTGTAAATGGTAAGGCTCACCGTCGGTATTTACATCGTAGTAACTATTTTTAAAAACGATAACATTTTTGGAATTGCGATATTCTGAAGCGGCGGAGTTGGTAAATAATTGCAGAATAGAATAAGGTGCTCCCCAACCAACGTAGTTATTAGAAACGAAAGCATCGTTTGCCACTAAATTAATATAAAGTTTATACCGTGAATCACCAATATTAGCAGGATTATTGTAAATAGCATGAGTACCTGCATAATTACTTCCCGAAACTCCTAACCACTGTTGGGCATTTATTTCGGAGTAGGTAATTACGAAAACAACGACGGAAATGAAAATAGATTTAACTTTAAATAAAATCACGATGAAAATGAGGTAAATGAGCTTGCTATATAACTAATTTTGGGATACAAATATTGGGTATTTGAGTAGAAAAATAACCTTATTTTAAAAAATTATGAAGTCATATTACGTAAGCAAAGAAAAAACTACACTATATGTTACAAAACAGTTCTATTTATTATTGAAATTTTCATATTACAAAACAATGAATGCTTTTAACGGTAATTTTTTATTAAATTCATTAGAAACATCGTTTTTAAACAATAAATTTGCAAACATAACCATTCATTACCACTATCATAAAACCAAAATATAGTTGGTATATAAACAAAAAAGATTTTGAATATTTCTTCAGTATCGTAAATTGAAGAATAAAATTTGGTACTAAACAACATTCAAATATCCCGTTAGTGTAATTTACATTTAACAGAGGACTTTAAATCGTATGAAAAGAATTGCTGTATTTACTTCAGGAGGAGACGCACCAGGGATGAACGCCGCCATTAGGGCTGTTGTAAGAGGAGGACTTCATTATGGGGTTGAGATTTTTGGAATCATCAGAGGCTACAACGGAATGATTAAGGGTGACATTATTCCCCTCAATTCCCAATCAGTTAGTAATATTATACAAAGAGGAGGAACTATCCTCAAATCGGCAAGGAGTAAAGAATTTATGACTCCTGAAGGTAGAAAAAAAGCCTACGACCAGTTAAAATCTCACGGAATTGAAGGTTTAGTTGCCATCGGTGGAAATGGTACATTCACAGGAGCTGAAATCTTTTACAACGAATTTCAAATTCCTACAGTTGGAGCTCCAGGAACGATTGATAATGATTTGTTTGGAACGGATTACACCATCGGTTATGATACTGCCGTGAATACGGCGTTAGATGCAATTGATAAAATTAGAGATACGGCTGATTCACACGATAGAATCTTTTTTATTGAAGTGATGGGACGTGACTCTGGTTATATTGCCGTACAATCTGGCATCTCGGGTGGGGCTGAATCTATCCTCATTCCCGAAGAGAGACAAACCATCGAAGACGTCGTGGGTACACTGAAAGCTGGTTTTGAAAAGAAAAAATCATCGTCTATCGTAGTAGTAGCTGAAGGTGATGAAGAAGGTCATGCCGCCGCCATTGCTGACAAAATAAAATCAACGATTGATGTTCCTGTGGACATTCGGGTCACTAACTTAGGACACATTCAACGAGGCGGTCGCCCAAGTGCTTACGACCGTATTTTAGCCAGTCGCTTAGGATTAGGAGCTTTGGAAGGTCTTTTGGCAGGTCATAAAAATGAAATGGCAGGTATTGTAAACGACCAACTTGTTTATACCCCGTTTCATGATACCATTACTAAGAAAAAAGTAATCAATCCTGATTTATTAAGATTGTCGGGGATTTTGAGCAAATAAGCAAGTGGCAGAAATTAATTAGAAGTTTTTCAGATTCTAATCATACAAAAAGGGATGTCTTGTTTTAAACGAGACATCCCTTTTTGCTGTCAGCATATTAAACATTTTTATTTCGCCACTTCTAACAATATCCTAAAATTTTGTAAACAACGTAACCTACTAACTCATGAATTAAATCGTAGGCTTCGTGAAGATTTTTCTCTCTGGGAATCAACAAGTTATCCAGTGTATAACTATCCACCCTTGAACGAAAAGCCGTTGGGAACACGTCCACCTCAAGACCCGCTTTTTGAAAACATCCCTCCGCCCTTCTCATATGATAGGCAGAGGTGAACAAAAGGAGTTTGTTACCAACTTGTGGATTCAATCTTAGGACTTTTGCCGTAAAAACTGCATTCTCACGAGTATTCCGTGAATTTGTTTCTAAAATTAAATCTGCCTTCTTTACTCCTAATTCTTCCAACAACTGAGCTACTTTACGGGTTTCGTCGGAAACATCTTTTTTCATAATAAAGTGGTCCACTGTACCGCCCGAAATCAATATTTTCTTGATTTTACCCATCTTATAAAGACGTAGCGGCTGGATAAATCTATCTGCCGTTTTTTCCGTAAAAATCTCACTTGGCATAGCTTGCTTATTCAGAATCAATCCACCCGTTAAGATAATACCTACGTCATAAGTATTTTTCATCTTAGCAGGTTCAACAGATGGTATTTCCCAAGCTAAATAGCCTTCATTGACTAAAAAGCCATTACCAAAAACAAAAATGCAGAGCAATGAAAAAGATAACCCCCACTTTTTATACTTGATATTTTTACTCAAAAGGCTCACCAACAATCCGAAAATAATTAATGAAAGAGGCATAAAAACATAAAACAGAATTTTGGATAAAAAATAAAACATATAAAAGGTTGATTTTAAGATTTGACACGCTTGATGTAACTTTGAAAGATAATTACCAACAATGATACACAAAAAGTAAGTAATTTCGTTGATGGTTTTGAGTTAATACCACCCTTATTTGAAACACTAATAAACAAATATGAAAATTTCATTCAAAATAATTTACGTTTCGTTACTCCTTATTATTTGTCATACCACCTTCTCACAAACCAAAGAAGGCTTTTCAATCAAAGGAAAAGTAAAAGGTATTAAAGATACTACCGTTTTTTTGGCTCACTACTTTGGGTATAATCAACAGGTTATCAAAGATACAGCAAAGGTGGATGCACAAGGCAGTTTTCACTTTAAAGGCGACAAAACATTACCAGAAGGGCTTTATCTGGTTTCGTTGCCTAAAAATAAATATTTAGACCTCATTATCGGAAATCAGGAATTTTCATTTGAAACAGATACGGCTAATCTAATCGGTAAAATGAAAGTTATGGGTTCAAAAGAGAATGAAATATTTTTTAAGTTTCAGCAAGATATGTCGGTAAAATTTGACGAAATGCGAGCATTGGAACTTGAAAGAAAGATGAATAACTCTTTATTAACGACTGGAAAGATTAAAAAACTTCAAGCTGATATTACGCAATTTCAAAAAGATTGGTTGAAATCGACGAGTGGAACGTTCGTCAATACCTTGATTAAAGCATCGCAAGACCCTGAAATTCCTCCCTTTGGAAAACCATTGGTTACGAAAGCGGACACAACGGCATTTTACCAGTATCAATTCCAATATTACAAAGAGCATTATTGGGATAACATTGATTTAACGGACGACCGTTTGATAAGAACACCCTTTTTACAGAAGAAATTAGAACGATATTTTGACGAATTAACAGTTCAAGCGTCTGATTCTATCAACAAAGAAAGTGATTTTGTACTGTCGAAAGCCAAAGGTAGAGACGTAAGACGCTACGTAATATACAAAATAGCCAGTACTTATGAAAGTCCAAAAGTATTGGGAACAGATGGTGCTTTTGTACACATGGCAGAAAAATATTACGTTGGTGAACCTACTCTTTGGGATACTTCAACCGTTAGAAAAATGAAAGAAAGAGTTGCCGTTTTGAAACCGTTATTAGTTGGCAAAACCTTTCCTGATATGTACCTGACCGACACATTGGGAAAAGAAATTACGATTCCAACGCTTGTGGCTGATTATACTGTCTTGTTTATCTACGACCCAGAATGTGGACATTGCCGAGAATCTGCACCCAAATTAGCCAAGATATATCAAGGATTAAAGCCCAAAAATGTAAAGGTCATAGCCGCATCAATTGACCGCACGCCCGCAAAATGGAAGAAATTCATCCAAGAATTTAAGCTCCAAGAATTAATTCATGGTATTGATATTCATAAGAACCCACAAACGGGCAAAGAAGAATACTATACCGATTTTAAGAATAGCTTTGATGTGTACGCAACACCAGTAGTGTATGTATTGGACCGAGATAAAAAAATCATTGCTAAGAGATTGCCCGTAGAACAGTTAGAAGATTTTATTGACTTTCACCGTAAACAAATTACGAAATCTAAGGAGAAAGGAAAGGAAGGAAAATAAGATTGCTATTATTTGGGTATTGATATTTGAGTAATCACTTGAATATTAATACCCAATTCTTTTAACATATAAATACGATGCTCAAAAAACTACTATTCATATTTCTTACATTGATTTACAGCTCCTCATCAATGGCTCAGGGCTTTAGAATTGAAGGGAGAATCAAGGGATTGAAGGACTCTACTTGTTACTTGACTTACTATTACGAAAATCAGAATTTCGTGCAAGATTCCACCGTTGCCAGCTCGGATGGTACGATTATTTTTCAAAGTCAGAAGCCTTTCAAGACGGGAATGTATAA
This sequence comes from Arcicella sp., assembly GCA_025454855.1. Lineage (GTDB taxonomy): Bacteria > Bacteroidota > Bacteroidia > Cytophagales > Spirosomataceae > Arcicella. Next base: position 16,235 of record JALONS010000054.1, on the reverse strand, counting down.
TGTTATGATTGGTAGATGGCAGAGTTTTGACATTCTACTGACAGAGTCTAAAGTGGTATTTGAAGCCAATGCAAAGGATATTTTTAATACCTTGAAATTCTTTAATTCCAGAGAAAATGACCTTTTTTACAGTTACCAACAAAAAACGTTTAAGGATGCACAAAAAATTAGTGAATTAGCCCAAAAAACTGACTCTACTTCCCTCAATCAACTGTACAATTTGCAAAATGAGTCATTGATTTACAAGAAAAAATTTATCAAAGCCTTTGAAGGAACTTTTGCTGCCAACGTTATTAAATCAACGATGGCGAATGACATTCCGCCCGCTCCGAAACAAGCAGACGGCACGGAAGACCCATTGTGGGGAAATAAGTTTTTTGTGGAGCATTATTTTGATAATATCAACTTATTGGATGACCGCCTTGTACAAACACCTTTTTTGTACCAACCCATCAAATATTATTTTGACCAATTAGATTTTCTTCCAAATGATTCGTTGATTGTACTTACTGACAGATTTTTGAGCAAATCTCGCAAAACTTCTGCCATGCGTAAATATCTGGTAAGCAAATTAGCCAATCATTTTGAAACCAGTAAAATCATGGGAAGGGATGCCATTTTTGTACATATTCTTCAAAAATATTATCTCAACGACCCCCTTCTTTCAATAAAATTCCTAATTTGATAGCTACCGATGTCAATGGCAAAGAACAATCACTTCATGGCGTTAAGGCTGCTTTTACGATTCTCTATATTTACGCTGCTGATTGTGGACATTGTAAAAACTTCACACCACAATTAGCCAAATACATTCGTGATAATCAAGCGAAAAATATTGTCGTATTCGCTCCTATTTTTGGCAATAATCAAGAAACATGGAAAGCGTTTATCAAGGAATACGGAGCGGAATCGTTCATCAACGTCATTGATAAAACGGGGAAAATTAATTTATATCAAGAATTTGATGCTCAATTTACGCCCACTATTTATATCCTTGATAAAGACAAAAAAGTTATCGGTAAAGGTAATATGAATATCAAAACCATCAACGATATTATTTTTCAGTAGAATACTGTTCTATTAGATGTGCTTTTCCATCACAATAAACTCTAAATGTTGCTTAGGCAAACCAAAGTTAGGGTCATTCATGGGGAATGGCTCTTTTTCGCCCGTATCAACGTAGCCGTGTCGTTTGTACCAATCAATCAATTCAGTACGTACAGATATGACAGTCATGCCAATTTTACTGTAATCATTTTCCTTAGCAAAGTTATCGGCAGCTTTCAGAAGTTTTTTTCCGATACCTCCTCCCTGCAAATCAGGCGAAACGGTGAGCATTCCAAGATACAATTTATCCGTTTTCTTAACCAACATAACACAACCAATAATTTCTTGGTTCTCGGTATATTTCAGAATCGTGGTGTCAGGTTTCAGAATGGTAGTAGCTAAATCTTCTTCTTTAGTCCGAATACCTCCTAACAAATGTTCTTCGGTAGTCCAACCTTTTTTTGAAGATTCCCCTCTGTATGCTGAATTAATCAAACGGTTCAATGATTCAACGTCGTTGATAGTAGCAGTTTCTATCATAAATATTAAAAATCGTTTATATGAATGGTTTTTAATTGCTATTTATTCCCCAAATAATTTAGCCACGTAGAAAGCTGCTCCAGCGGCGGCGGCACCAATAAGCATCACTTTGATTGCTCCATTTAAAGGGTTTTGACCCGTAACTTTACTTTTGAAAAAACCAAAAACGAAGAGTGTTATTAAGGTAACAATTAGTGAATATAGCAATCCTTTATGGGCATCTGATACAAAGAAGTAAGGAGCTAAAGGAATGATTCCGCCCACAATGTATGCTGTTCCAATGGTCAGAGCGGAATTCCTGGCTCGATTTATATCGGGTTTTTCTAAGCCCAATTCAAACTTCATCATAAAATCCACCCACTTGTCTTTGTCTTTCGCTAATGCCTCTACTACTAAATTTTGAGCGTTTTCATCCAATCCATAATCCGCAAAAACTTCTCTAACTTCCTGTTTTTCTCTTTCGGGTACTCGTTCTACTTCATCGTATTCACGTTTCAATTCAGCGTTATAGTGTTCAACTTCGGTTTGCCCTGCCAAAAAACCACCCAAACCCATCGCAATTGAACCTGCCACTATCTCTGCAATACCTGCGGTAGTAATGATGCTGGTGTTACTAACAGCCCCCGACAAACCAGCGGCTAAAGCAAAAGGAACAGTCAGTCCGTCAGACATTCCAATCACAATATCTTTAATGAAATCAGAGCTTTGCAGATGTTGTTCTTCCATGTTTACTTAACGATTTGTCGGAATGCTGGATTTGGTTTTATAAAGTTAAAATTTCCCCAGAAATTATCCTCATATTTTTTTCCTCCATTCGGGAAATCCGTATTTTCCATTATCTCATTATCCTTGATGGGTAAACCCATGCGAGTATTGGTTTCAGTAGGGTTAAATTTAACTAACAAATAGGCATAAGTTGTTTGCTTATTTTGGACTGATTCTGCCTCAATTTCAATCACAGAATCGTGTAAGTAATAATTATTAGAAGCGGCATGATAAGCCTGACGCACTTTAAACGATTTCACGGTTGCGTCTTTACTTCCACCAAAAGCAGAACCACCCATTACATCTTTTAAACCTTCTGGCGTAAATTGATACGAATAGTTAATAATACCCATCGTGATGGTATCTACCTGAATTTCACCTACTTTCCCTCCTTTTACTTTTTTATCAATCGGTGAAAAACTAATGTTATAAACGGGCATACCGTCGTATTCGCTCAGGTTGGTATTTATTTGAAATTTATAATTTTTCAGGTTTTGCTTTTCTAAAAAATCAGGTAGCTTACTTTCAATAGTTCTACTTACTAAATCTACTCCGTTGCCAAATTGGAGATTTTCCCATGATTCTCTTTGCTCATCTTTAAGATAAGTTCTTCCTTTCAGTAATTTTGAGACTTCGCCTAAATTCCCCTTCTCTGGAAAAGGATATTTCTCCACTTTCACCACCGCCTCCGAAAGTTTTACCACCGATGAGTCCCAAGTGAGAACTTCACGGTAAAAACCATTCATAAAATAGGGATTACCGTTGTAGTTTTTCTCTAATCTGGAAATAGCGTAATCAAGCACTTTACGTCCGTCATTAGCTTCTATTGTTTTCTGAGGCACAGGCTGAATCTCAAAAACCAGCGAATCTCTTTTTACTTTATATTCGATTAGACTTTTACGAATATCTTTAAAATCAACTTTTGTAATAACAAAATTGCCTGTATTTTGTAGTAAAATAGGATATTTAAGGGTAAACTCGCCTAATTCGTTGGTAACAACTCCGAGCGATGAAGTCAATGCTCCTTTGGCTGGGATACCAACAAATACTCCCTCAACGGGCTGTTGGGTATCTTTATTAATTACTTTTCCAGCAATGAACGTAAAATTTTGAGCAAATGAAAAAGTATAATTAAAAAATAAAATGACAATCAGTAATTCAAACTTTTTCACGATGAAGGGAAGTTTATTCAATGGTTATGGATACGTGTAAATATGAGTATCGTTTTCCACAAAAGTAGTGATAAATGGCTGTTTTTGAGGAAAAAAATACTTCAAAACACATTTTTTTAATAATAACGCTCATTTTTCTTTGGAATTTCAGTTACTATTCAAATATTTACGGTCATAATTGAGTTTATTACCAGATACAAAGAACCATTGGTGTTTATTTTATCTATTTTAATCATTCTCATTATTTATTTTAACATCATTGTTACAAAATTTCACAAGTCAAATTTTCAAAAAATTACCAAAATCATGAAAAAAATTATTGCACTCGCTATCCTTATTTGTGGCTTATTTGTGGTAAGTCCAGCGATTAAAGCACAAGACGAAGCTAAAAAAGAGAAGAAAGAAAAGAAAGAGAAAAAAGAAAAGAAAGCTGATAAAAAAGACGATGCCGACAAAGCAGCTAAAGAAGCTGAAAAGGAAGCTAAGAAAAAAGCCAAAGACGCTGAAAAAGAAGCCAAGAAAAAAGCTAAAGAAGATGCCAAAGCAGATAAAGTAGAAAAAGAAGCAAAGGCTGACAAAAAAGAGAAAAAGTCTAAAGAAGACAAAGAAGCTGATAAAGCAGACAAAAAAGAGAAAAAGTCTAAAGAAGACAAAGAAGCTGATAAAGCAGACAAAAAAGAAAAGAAAGAGAAGAAAACTAAAGAGGAAAAAGCGGACTCTAAAAAAGTAGAAGATAAAAATCCGACCGTAAAACCAGAACCTAAAACTGTTAAAAAAGCAGATAAAGCTACTGAAAAAGCAGCGGCAGGTGATGATAAAATCGTGGGAAAAGATGATAAAGGGCGTACTATCTACGAAGGACCACGTGGCGGACGTTACTACATTAATTCAAACGGCAATAAGTCTTATATCAAAAAAGACAACTAATAAAATTCGTTTTCAAAAAAGCCTCAATTTGATATTTCAGATTGAGGCTTTTTGATTCTTAATACTGTCTGATTTGAAAAAATAATATTCCGATGGTTGCAACTCCCTCAGAAGAACATTACCGATTCGGACTCTGACCAGTTTTGTTACCTCGTAGTTCAATTTGTAGCACATTCTCCTTATTTGGCGATTCATGCCTTGAACTAACACAATACTAAAAGTAAACTCACTGATTTTTTCTATTTTGCAAGGCAAAGTTTGTTTCCCTAAAATTGTGATACCTGATGCCATTTTGAACAGGAATTCTTCCGTAATTGCCTGATTTACTGTTACGATGTACTCTTTCTCTGTTTGATGCTCACTGCGAAGGGTTTTATCAAAAAGTCGTCCGTCATTGGTCATAATCAGTAGTCCTTCCGATTCTTTATCTAATCTTCCAACGGGAAAAAGTTCCTCCTTAAATGGTAAGATTGCTTTTAGATTATCTTCGATTTCCTCATTGAGCGTAGTTTCAATTCCTCTTGGTTTATAGAAAGCCACGTATAAAAGTTGTTTTCCCACTTGAAGTACCTCATCTTGAAAGCGAATCGAATCTTCAACACAAACCTCCACATTCTCAAAAACGGGTACATCATTGACTAATACTTTCCCTGCTGAAATCAACGCCAAAGCATTTTTATTAGAAATCTGTAATTTCTTCACTAAAAAATATTGGAGTCTTTTTCTAAAGGTCATGCTTAAAATTTATCTTGAAAAAATGAGAAGAGTATTATTCATACCATTATAATAAACCTTCATCTGCAAAACTCAAGTAACCGTTATCCGTAAAGATAACGTGGTCTAACACGGGAATTTCTAAATAAGTCCCCGCTTCTCGTAGTCGTTTGGTTAAGTTTTTATCGGCTTCACTCGGAGTAAGATTGCCAGAAGGATGATTATGCGAAAGGATAATAGCACTCGATAGATTTTCTAAAGCAGTTTTAAAAATCATCTTGGGGTCAGCCACCGTTCCCGAAACACCACCACTACTGATACGTTCACATTTCATTACCTGATTGGCTCTATTCAACAACAGTATCCAAAATTCCTCGTGGGGTAAATCTAATAGATGGGGTTTAAGAACCTCGTAAGCATCTCTGGAACAAGTAATACGTGTGCGTTCGGGAATTTCTGCGTTCTTGCGTCTCCTGCCCATTTCCAAAGCACTCACAATGGTAATGGCTTTAGCTTCACCAATGCCTTTAAATTTAGACAAGTCTTTGACGTTCAAGCGAGCAAGTTGATTCAAATCATTACCCACACTTTGTAAAATTACTTTTCCTAATTCCACCGCCGTCATATTCTGGATGCCCGAACCAATTAAGATACCTAAGAGTTCGGCATCGGTCAGAGCAGATTTTCCTTTTAGGAGTAGTTTTTCTCTGGGGCGGTCTTCTTCTGCCCAAGCCTTAATATTGAGATGATTGTTTTCGTAGATGTTCATTCGTTTTAAAGTAGTGTAAATTTCAAGCGATAAATATAAAACAAAGTAGTGTAAAACAAAAAGACCCTACTTTTCAGCAAGGTCTCTTATCATAATATCTTTAAGCCATATTAAGCTAATTTATTCACTAACTTCGCTAACTTTGATTTCAAGTTAGAAGCCTTATTTTTGTGAATAATGTTTCTTTTCGCTAATTTGTCTAATGCCGAAGAAACTTTTTTGTAAAGGTCAGAAGCTGTTGCTTTGTCTTCAGTATCACGTAATTTTCTTACCATAGAACGAGTAGTTTTATGTTGGTAGCGGTTACGTAATCTTTTTGCTTCGTTAGCTCTAACTCTTTTTAATGCTGATTTGTGATTTGCCATGTTTATTTCCCGAATAAATATTGGTTTTCTAAATTTGAAGTGCAAAGGTACGTCTTTTTTATTAAATCACCAATGAATGTTTTTAATAAAGTTTATTTTTGGGATTTAGCGTTTAGAAGATTGGTATTTATAAATCATTATGAATAACAACTTCTTACCTTACTAAATACCTCGTACAAAACAATTTCTACCAAATAATCAAATAATATTCTATCATCCATGAAAACACTTTTCATCAATTACAGACTTTTTGTCGTTACCCTACTGCTTGTTATAATTCACTCACCCACGTTAAATGCCTTATCCCTTGAATCTCCTAAAGCCCATAATCATTTACCTGCTTGGGGCTTTTTCGCTCATCAACGCATTAATCGTTTGGCAATTTTTACACTACCCGATGCCATGATGCCTTTTTACAAGACTCACCTAAAGTATTTGATGGAACACTCCGTAGCCCCCGACCAACGGCGTTACGCCCTAAAGGATGAAGCTCCTCGCCATTATATCGACTTAGATGCCTACGGCGATAGTGCCGCTTTTAAATTGCCCACGTACTGGCAAGATGCCGTGATAAAATTTACAGAAGATACGCTGTTAAAACATGGCATTGTACCGTGGCACATCCAGCGTATGAAATACCAACTGACGAAGGCATTTCAAGAAAAAGATACTCAAAAAATTCTACGATTTTCGGCAGAAATTGGTCATTACATTGCCGATGCCAATGTTCCTTTGCATACTACTTCCAATTACAATGGACAAAAAACCAATCAGATAGGCATTCATGGTTTTTGGGAGTCTCGGCTACCTGAACTGTATTCTGATGACTACGATTTTTTTGTGGGTGCAGCAGAATATGAGCGTTTTGTGGGTAAACGCACTTGGCAAGCCGTCAGAAATGCCAATATAGCTTTAGATTCTGTACTGCGTTTTGAACAACAACTGAATACTCGTTTCAATTCCAATAAAAAATACAGCATTGAAGAACGAAATGGGCAAAATATCAAGGTGTATGCCAAAGATTACGCAAAAAAATATCACCAAGTCCTTGACAATCAAGTAGAACGGCAAATGAAAAGAGCCATTAAAATGATTGGTGACTTTTGGTTTACAGCTTGGGTAGATGCGGGTCAGCCCGATTTAACCACACTTTTAAATTTTAAACTAACCGAAAAGCAACAAAAAGAGGAAGAAGATGAGCAAAAATCGTGGTTACAGAAATTATTTAAGGCACGAGATGAAAATTAATTTTGATATTTGAGGTTTGAGGTTTGATGTTTGATGTTCGGGTGTAAACAGCGTCAAGAATAGAACATTAAAAACAAATATCGACTACCAAGAACCGAATATCAAAAATCGAGAATCAAAAATCAAACACCGAGAATCGAACATCAAACATCGAGAACCGAACATCAAACATCGAATATCAAGAACTGAACATCAAAAAACACTCCTTATCTTTGCACTATGAAATTACAAATCATTTTAAAAACTGGAAAAGAAAATCCAGTAAAACGTTTTCACCCTTGGGTTTTTTCGGGTGCAATCGCTAAAATAATAGGTAAACCTACCGATGGTGAAGTAGTAGAGGTATTGGATGCTCAGAAAAACTATTTAGCCACTGGGCATTATCATGAAGGTAGTATTGCCGTCAAAATATTTTCTTTCCAAGCCATTGAAAACGAAAATACATTTTGGTTTGATAAAATCAAGAAGGCTTATGATGTGCGTCAATTAATTGATTTTCAAGAAACTAATTGTTTCAGACTCATACACGGTGAGGGAGATGGCTGCCCCGGACTCATCATTGATTTTTATAATGGTGTTGCTGTTTTCCAAGCTCATAGTATCGGAATGTACCTCGAAAGAGAAAAAATTTCAAAGGCGCTTCAACAAGTATTTCAAGAAAAATTACTTGCGATTTACGACAAGTCTCACGAAACACTACCCAAGCAATTCGCTGAAAACGTAAAAAATGGTTACCTGTACGGTACTTGTAATGTTCCACACGAAGTTTCTGAGAACGGTTATAAATTCTTGATTAATTGGGAAACGGGTCAAAAAACGGGTTTTTTCCTTGACCAACGAGACAATAGGGCTTTATTAGCCAAGTTTTCTAAAGGCAAAAAGGTACTTAATTCATTTTGTTATTCGGGCGGATTTTCCGTTTACGCTTTGGGAGCTGATGCGGCATTAGTGCATTCGGTGGATGTATCTCAAAAAGCCATTGATTTAGTAAAACAGAACGTTGAGGCTAATAATTTCCAACATCTCACTCACGAAGCCTACGCTGAGGATGTTATGAAATATTTGAAAGCTAATGACCAATTTTATGATTTAATTGTCTTAGACCCACCCGCTTATGCCAAAAATGTAGCTACTCGTCATAACGCTATTCAAGGCTATAAAAGACTCAATGCTGAAGGTTTTAAAAGATTGGCAAAAGGGGGAATTTTATTTACTTTTTCTTGCTCACAGGTTGTAGGTAGAGAGCTTTTTTATAATACGGTTGTTTCGGCGGCTTTAGAAGCAGGCAGACAAGCCCGAGTATTACACCATTTGACCCAACCTGCCGACCACCCCGTTAATTTCTTTCATCCTGAAGGGAGTTATTTGAAGGGTTTGGTACTTTATGTGGAGTAATTATTCGGCCCACGGTAAAAGGTGAATGGTACACGTGAAAAGATACAACTTAAAATTCAAAAAGGTCAGAATTAGCTTCTGACCTTTTTGAAATGACTTTATATTCGTTTATTATGAAACGTTTACCCTTAACCGTGTACCGTTTCACCGAAAATTATTCCACAAATCTAAAGATTCTACTCCATCTGATTTTGCCTAAGAATGATTTGTTAGGGTCAAGCGACATCCAAACAAACACGGCTTTACCTACTACGTGGTCAGCAGGTACAAAACCCCAATAACGAGAATCCGCTGAATGATGACGGTTATCTCCCATCATAAAATAATAGTCTTGCTTGAAAGTATAGGAGGTGATAGTTTTGCCATCAATGGTAATCTTATAACCATCCACTACCACATTTTTATTACCTTCATAATATTTGATAATGTATTTATACTTATCTACATTCTGTGAATCTAATTTAATCGTTACTCCTTCTTTCGGAATCCAAAGTGGTCCATAATTATCTTTATTCCAAACATAAGACTTACCAGCCATTGGCGTTGCAGAAGCCTCGTTAGTCATACCATCTTCTCCGTCAGGAGTACCTTTAGGTGCTTTTAGAACTTCTACACTGTAAAACGTTTTTAGTTTCTTAAACGCCTCGATGTTCTCGGCATAAGTATTCACTACGTAATCGTGTAAACCAGCAACGGTTGAATCTTGCGAGGTTAATTGAACTTCTTGCCAATTAGCATTTACCTGACCCGTAGCATCAATACCGTTGGTAATATCGTACTGCTCAAAGAACTCATCCGTTAGCTGTTCTTTCACCTTCAATAAATATTCATGCTGCATCCGTTTGGGATTCTCCATCGGCTTTCCGTCAATATACACTTGCGTATCACGAATCTCTAAGGTTTTTCCCGGTGTACCGATACATCGTTTGATGTAATAAGTGCGTAAATCAACTGGGGCGTCCCCATCAGGAAGATAATTTGGTACGTTGAAAACTACGGCATCACCTTGTTTTACTTCCGAGAAACCTGGTAAACGTTTAATCGGTAAATCTAACCAACGTAAATAAGACGGAATATCAGTTCCCCAAATTTTTTGGTGCGTTAAAGGCACTTGAAGTGGTGTTTTAGGAGTACGTACACCATAGTGCATTTTACTAACGAAAAGGAAATCTCCTACCATCAATGAACTCTCCATCGACGGAGTAGGAATTGTGTAAGCCTCAAAAAAGAAAAATCTAATGAGCGTAGCCGCTACTACTGCAAATACGATAGAGTCTATCCATTCACGAAAAGCTGATTTTTGTACTGGTTGTTTTTTTTCTGACATTTTAAATGGTGATTGGTGATGTTATATGCTAACAATGATTTAAAGGTCTCAATGATTTATTTATTCAACGGTTAATGAGTAGGAAATTGCTTTGGATAATTACACAAAACAAATTAAATAAATTACATTTCTAAACTCAGTAGTTCTTTCATGCCAAAAACTCCTTTTTTACCCACAATCCACTCAGCGGCAATAACAGCCCCTAAAGCAAAACCCTCACGCCCGTGTGCAATGTGAGCAATTTCTATTTGGTCAATATCCGAAATGTACTTGACAATGTGTGTTCCGGGAACTTTCCCTTCCCTTGCCGACCAAATGGCTACTTCTTCGGGTTTAGGAATTTCATTATTAATCCAAGTAGTTTTATCCGAATTTTCGATAATTCCTTCGGCTATGGTAATGGCTGTTCCAGAGGGGGAGTCTTTCTTTTCGGTATGATGAATTTCGGTAGTACTAACAGTATATTGTTTCTGTGGAGCCATCAGTCTGGCTAATGTTTTGTTTAATTCAAAAAACAAATTTACCCCAATTGAATAATTAGAAGACCAAAAGAAGGCACCTTCTTTCTGTAAAGTAAGTTGTTCTATCTCTGGCTTTTTCTCTAACCAACCCGTTGTACCACAAACTACGGAGAATCCTTTTTCAATACATGCTTTTACATTATCAAATGCGGAAGACGGGTGGCTAAACTCTATTACTGCATCTACCTCAGTTTTGGAAAGTTTATCAAAATCCTCCCGATTATTCACATCTATTCGAGCTACTATTTCATGCCCTCTGCTCTGTGCTATTCTTTCAATGACTTTACCCATTTTGCCGTAGCCGAGTAATACTATATTCATATTTTTTAGGGATTGTGGAGTTGGGTATTTCGGGATTATGGTTTATTACAAGTAAGAAATATGCTATTCCTCACATTCCAAGATTTTCTTTATCCTTAAACCCATTTTACTTAAATGCTAAAGTTAGTTTCGCTCCCAACATCGGAGACATCGTTTCTGGATTGCTAAAAGTTGGTTGTATTTTTAATGAAATATCGTCCGTAACATCAAAGGTTTTTAAGTGAGCTGTCACATTGGCATCAATGATATTGGCCGCCCAAACTACCGCCAGTAATAAATAAGAACCATCTCTGTTTCTGCGATACCCCCCTACGATATTATTCAATTGACTTTGATTATATTCTCTAAACGCCTGATTGCCATTAGTATCTACAATATTGTACAATGGTACATTTACAGAGGGAACTGCTAATCTTTTACCATCTTCACTTGGATAAGTAAGACTTAACCAACCCTTATAATGATGATAACGGGTATCGTTATAAACAATAAAAAAGATAATCGTACCAAAACCACCCGCTACCAACGGTAATTTCCAATATTGACGGTTACTGATTTGCCCCCATCCTGGTACCATCGCCGAGCGTATCGTGGATACACGGGGAATAATCTTAAAATATTTCTTGATGGAGTCTTTTCTACTAAGTTTCTTCGTTAGGGTATCTTGAGGAACGCTTTTGACGTTACTCTCTACAATACTCTGTGTATAAGCACTGAACGAAAAAGCCAGTAGTAAGATTAAAAACAATAATTTTTTCATCTAAAATTTTTGAAATTCAAACGTAAAATTACTGTTTATATTCCGTTGGTTAAATGCTTTTAAGAAAATTTAAGCCTTGATGGCCAATAAGATTTTGTCTAATTCTTCTTGTGAGGTAAAAGGTATTTTGATTTCTCCTTTGCCTTTTTCATCGGCTTTTACCACGACTTTCGAACCAAAGTAGGCTTGTAAACGAAACTGCAAACTCCTGATTTCTTGTTTTATTCCTCCGCCAATTGCCTTTTTGGCGGTATTCACCAAATTAGAATCTGCCAAATCTCTTACGGCTTCTTCTACTTTTCTTACTGACCAATCATCAGCGATAATTTTCTTGAAAATATCTAATTGTTGGTCTCGGTCGGTGATATTGATAATGGCACGAGCGTGTCCCATTGAGATTTTCATATCTCTCAAAGCTACCTGAATTACATCGGGCAATTTTAATAAACGTATATAATTATTAACCGTTGTCCGATTTTTACCTACACGGTCTCCTAATTCCTCTTGTTTCAAAGAACATTCCGTAATGAGACGCTGGTAACTCAACGCTATTTCAATGGCATTGAGGTTTTCTCGTTGAATGTTTTCAATCAACGCCATTTCAAGCATTTGCTGGTCGTCGGCAGTACGTACATAGGCAGGAATACTTCGCAAGCCTGCTCGTTTAGATGCCTGCAAACGGCGTTCTCCAGAAATTAATTGAAATTTATTCGGTCCAATTTGACGAACCGTAATAGGTTGAATGATGCCTTGTACTTTGATTGAATCGGCTAACTCGTTGAGGGCTTCCTCATCAAAGTGAGTACGTGGCTGATAGGGGTTTGTTTCAATTAAATCAACGGATATTTCGTTCATAGAACTAATTTGTTCTAATCTCGAAGGGCGTTCCAGTGGTGTAACGGGTTGGCGTTGTTGAGTATTATTTACTTCGTCTGAATCTTGCAGTAAAGCTCCTAAGCCTCTACCCAGTCCGACACGTTTTTTTACATTTGGAATTTCTACTTTACTCATTGTTTATTAGGTTTTAGGGGTTGGGGGCTGTGCATTAAGGGTTGAGGGTTGGGAATTTAATACATTTGACAATTAATGACAGTTACCGTATGAGTAAATATCCAATAATGAAGTCAAAACGCTAATCCTCAATATCTAAACCCCTAATTCCTGACCCCCAATTCCTACTCTTGTGTTACGTAACCATTTTTAGCTAAAACTTCACGGGCGAGGTTTAAATAGCTGATAGCTCCCTTACTTTCAGAGTCGTGAGCAATAGCTGGTACCCCAAAACTGGGTGATTCAGAAAGACGAATATTACGTGGAATAATGGTATTGAATACCATGTTATGGAAATGGGCGGTAACTTCAGCCACTACTTGGTTCGATAAACGAACTCTCAAGTCGTACATCGTAAGTAAAATTCCCTCAATGGCTAAATTGGTATTCAAACGAGATTGAATGATTTTTACGGTATTCAACAATTTTCCAAGTCCTTCCAAAGCAAAATATTCGCATTGAACAGGAATAATGACAGAATCAGCCGCTGTAAGGGCGTTAATGGTAATTAAACCCAACGAAGGCGAGCAATCAATAATAATGAAATCGTAGTTATCAGAAATTGGCTGTAACGATTCTTTCATTTTCTGCTCACGGTCACGGAGGTTAATCATTTCGATTTCTGCCCCTACTAAATCAATATGCGATGGAATGATATGAAGGTAGGGTAAATCAGTAGCTATGATGATGTCTTGAGCCAAAACGCCATCAACCATACATTCATAAATTGAATTTTCAATTTCTTTAGGATTATACCCCAAACCCGACGTGGAGTTTGCCTGTGGGTCGGCATCTACGATGAGGGTTCTAAATTCTAATGCAGCCAAACTTGCCGCTAAATTAATGGTAGTGGTGGTTTTTCCTACTCCGCCTTTTTGATTGGCTATGGCAATTATTTTACCCATTTTAAGTTTTTTCTGATTCTCGACTTCAAATATCCATCATTCCGTTCATATTTACAAAGATGTGTTCCACAAAATGTTTCACGATGACGGATTTAACGAAATTAATCATGTGTTATTCATCCTTTTTCGCAATAATTAAGCCACGAAGTGAAGTTTTTTCTGAATTCTTCAAAATCAAATAACTTAGATAAACACAAGAAATTATGGATAAAAATTTAGTAAATATCAATATAATACAACTTATCCTCATTGAAATTGTATTTCTATAAAATGGGCTAATTGTTTCAACCGCTCAATAAATGTAAATTAGCATGATTTTGGAATATCTTTTTTTAATCTTTTCTTGAAAATCTTTCAATTTTCTTAACATTAACTATATGTCATCAACATCCACTGAATCAGAAGTAGTAAAATCAGACAAGTACCCTGCTGCCGTGCCGTACATTATTGGCAACGAAGCCGCCGAGCGTTTTAGTTTTTATGGCATGCGGTCTATCTTATCAATCTTTTTAGTTGCTCAATTTTTTAACCCATCAGGAAATCCAGCCTTACAAGCAGTAGCCGAGGCGAAATCAAACGAACAAGTTCACCTTTTTGTGGCTTTAGCGTATTTTACGCCCATGATTGGAGCCATTTTAGCCGACTGGTTTTTTGGTAAATACAAGGTCATTTTATATGTATCAGTTATTTATTGCGTAGGACATTTATTTTTAGCCCTTTTTGACCATGATTTACAATGGTTTGGTTACGGACTAACCCTAATTGCTATAGGAGCAGGTGGTATCAAATCGTGCGTATCTGCCAATGTGGGCGACCAGTTCGATAAATCAAATGAACACCTAATGTCGAAGGTTTATGGATGGTTTTATTTTTCTATTAATGCAGGTTCGGTGCTTTCTAATTTCTTTATCCCAATTCTTTACAAAGATTATGGGGCATCAGTGGCGTTTGGCGTACCCGGAATTTTAATGGCTTTAGCTACGGTTATTTTTTGGTTGGGTAGAAAAAAATACATTAAAGTACCCCCTTCAGGTATCAATTTCGACCCACAAAAAATGAAAGAAGGGCTAACCGCTGCGGGTAGAGTATTAGTAGTGTTTGCTTTTGTACCACTTTTTTGGGCAATGTGGGACCAAAACCTTGCAGAGTGGGTTTTGCAAGCTCAAAAATTAGACTTGACCTTGTTTGGTGGCGTAGTGGCATTGCCTTCTCAGGTACAATTAGCCAATCCCGTTTTCTTAGTAACCTTCATTCCTATTTTCACTTACGGTGTTTACCCTTTTATGCAAAAAATTGGTATTGAGCCAACCCCATTGCGTAAAATTGGGGCTGGATTGGTACTTACGGCATTATCATTCGTTATTATTGCTCAAATTCAGGATGATATTGATGCAGGTGGGCATCCGTCTATTTGGAGACAAGTTTTTGGCTATTTAATTTTGGCTTGGGCTGAAATTTTGGTGTGGGTTACGTGCTTAGAATACGCCTATACAAATTCGCCTAAATACATGAAAAGTACGATGGGAGCTATTGGTTTATTGACGGTTTCGTTGGGTAATTATTTGGTATCTTTAATGAATAAAAGTATTTCCGAAGGTGGATATTTTGCCCAGTATCAAGGTGCTTCTTACTATTGGTTCTTTGTAAAATTAATGGTTATTGAGGCTATTATCTTCATCTTAGTTTCAAAATTCATCAAAGAAAAGCGTTATGTGGGAGCGGAATAAATTTTGAATGAATGAGTGATAGAATGAGTAAGTAAGTTTGAACTCTATCATTCTATCATTCAGCATTTACTAAATTAATACCCCACCGCTGTATCATCAGCTCTTACGTCGGCACCGCCTTCATATGTACCATCGGGCAGGACTAAAATACAGTCCATTCGTCCGATGGTATTTTTTTGGGCGTCCATTTTATACCCTCTATCTCGCATTCTTTTTAGCGTTTGTTCCGTAAAACCACCTTCTTCAAAAGTAGTACGGTCGGGCAACCACTGATGATGAAATCTGAGTGCATCAACGGCTTGTTGCATGGTCATACCGTGTTCGGCTACATTAAGAAACACCTGAAAAACCGAGGTTATGATAGTTGAACCACCAGGAGTTCCTAATATCATTTTCAACTTCCCGCTTTGCTCCACAATCGTTGGAGTCATCGATGAAAGCATTCTTTTATTAGGAGCAATGGCATTGGCTTCATTTCCTACTAATCCGTAAGAATTAGGAACACCCGGTTTGATTGAAAAATCATCCATTTCATCATTCAATAAAAAACCTGCACCATCCACCACTACTTTACTTCCATAAGAATTATTGAGTGTGGTGGTAATGGCTACCGCATTTCCTTCTTTATCCACAAAAGATGAATGAGTGGTTTCTACACTCTCATAGCCTGCAATGCTTCCAG